>DAOTAZ010000012.1:0-21550 GCA_035382965.1 Chitinispirillaceae bacterium
AGCATCCTCAACCCTGGCTTTCTTCTCTTTCATTTCTGTCTCGGTGGCCGCACCAATATTGATTACAGCAACTCCACCGGCCAGCTTCGCGAGACGCTCCTGAAGCTTTTCTCTGTCATAGTCGGATGTGGTTTCTTCGATCTGTTTACGGATCTGATTAATACGTCCCTTGATATCCGCACTCTTTCCCGCACCTTCGACAATGGTTGTATTTTCTTTGTCAATTACAACTCTCTTGGCCGAGCCAAGGGAATCAACAGTAGTGTTCTCCAGTTTAAAACCAGCCTCTTCCGAGATCACAATCCCGCCGGTAAGGACAGCGATATCCTCAAGCATGGCCTTTCTGCGGTCTCCGAAACCGGGGGCCTTTACAGCGGCTATCTTGAGAGTGCCGCGGAGCTTGTTTACTACCAGTGTAGCGAGAGCTTCACCTTCCACTTCCTCAGCTATAATCAAAAGAGCCCTTCCACTCTGCGCAACCTTCTCAAGCAAAGGAAGAAGATCTCTCATGGCACTTATTTTCTTGTCATAAATGAGAATCTGAGGATTCTCCAGAACACATTCCATCGTTTCGGAATTGGTGACAAAATAGGGAGAAACATATCCTCTATCAAACTGCATACCCTCAACTACATCCAGACTGGTCTCAATCCCCTTTGCCTCCTCGACAGTGATCACACCATCTTTTCCCACCTTCTCCATCGCATCGCTGATAAGATTACCGATTTCGGTATCATTGTTGGCGGAGATTGTGGCAACCTGGGCGATCTCCTTTTTCCCGGAAATAGGCTTTGAATCTTTTCCAAGTTGCTCAATAATCGCCCTTACCGCTTTGTCAATCCCCCTTTTAACCGCCATCGCTTCCGCTCCTGCAGTAACATTCTTTACACCCAGCCGTGCAATAATCTGCGCCAGCACAGTTGCGGTAGTAGTCCCGTCACCAGCGACATCGGATGTCTTCGAGGCTACCTCTTTAACCATCTGTGCGCCCATGTTTTCAAATTTGTCCTCAAGCTCAATCTCCTTGGCCACAGTCACTCCATCCTTTGTGACAGTGGGAGACCCAAAGCTTTTATCGAGCACCACATTGCGGCCGCGGGGACCAAGAGTGACTTTCACGGAATTAGCCAGCTTGTCAACCCCTCTGAGGAGCTTGTCACGAGCCGATATATCAAACGCCAATTGTTTACCTGCCATAAGTCTAATCCTCCATTGATGATTGTTATACTATCGCCAGAACGTCACTTTCTTTCATAATCAGGTAATCTTCACCCTCGATGCTGATCTCGGTACCGGAATATTTCCCATAAAGAACAACATCACCTTTCTTAAGGCTCATCTCCACCTTCTGTCCACTCTCTGTGACTTTCCCCGGACCCACAGCCACTACTTCGCCCTTAATCGGTTTCTCCTTTGCAGCGTCAGGGATAATAATCCCCCCCGCAGTCTTCTGCTCAGAATCCAATGGACGAATAACAACTCTGTCTGCCAAAGGTTTCACATTCATAAAGTTCCTCCCTTCAAAACATACGGTTAAATTTCCATGTCGGTGTTAGCACTCTTTTTTGGCGAGTGCTAATAAACTACTACCCGGAAAAAATACTGTCAATACTTTTTTATGGAATTGAGCCCCTTTCAATGATATACTGAAGGAATAAAAAGAAGTGGATCAGTACCACGGGCATCTATTTGCCAGCAAAAAACAGACCGCTTATGCCAGGCTTTAAATTTATCCCTAAACTTAAGCTATCTTCTTCCGAACTGCACCTGATTAAGAAAGTAACTCTGATATCCCTCAGTGCAAGTGTTCTTCTCATTTCCCTCTCATGGGGATATCATTTCATTAGAATCAAGATTAAATCATCAGCCGCCGTTTCCAGACAAAAAAGTCTTGAACTGCTACCCATCGACCTGCAAGCTCATCACTTTACCGCCCGAAGCTACATGCGCAGCGGAACGCCAGAGAAAGCAATCCCACACCTTTTGAGGATAATACCTTTACGGAAGTACGATTTAGAGGTACGCAAAGACCTGGCAAACGCATATCTGGAATCCGGACACTATGAGGAATCTCTTGAACAATACGACTTTTTATCAGAGCAGCAGCTTCCGGACAGCCTTGCTGCTGAAGTCTGTGCCCGAAGAGGCATTGCCCTTTACTATTCCGGCCATGTGGAGCAAAGCATAAGCAGTCTCTCTGAATGCCTCTCCCGCTATCCCACTTCTGCAAAAGCTGCTTGTTTTCTGGGCCAGATTGAAGCATCCCTGAGGCCGAAATCCCCGAAGATACTGGATTATCTGGAGCAGGCACTGAGAATTGACTCATCTAATGTAGAGGCTTTATATCAGATGGCTCGCTATTATATGCAGCTTAACGATCACTTGAAAGCAAGAATGCTGCTCCTTCAGGCGATCGAGATTGATCCCCTTCATGCAAAAAGTCATTCACGGCTCGGCATGGTCTACTATTACTTGTCAAAGCCAGATCTGGCAAAAGCATCATACCAGACAGCTCTGGCTATAAATCCTGATGATTTCAACACACGCTATAATTTTGGAGAACTCTACTATTCGCTGATCAATGACACTGCCCTTGCCCTGGAGGAGTACAAGAAAGCTGTAACACAATACCCCGGCCATGTTGAGGCAAATTTTAAAATCGGTTTGATCTGCATGAGAAACGGCATGCTCAAAGAAGCCATCAGATACTTTGAGCAGGCTGTAAAGAACGATCAGAACAACACCCGGATACTCCTGCAGCTTGCGGTGGCATACGAAAAACTCGAAGTAATTGACAAAGCGAAGGAGACCTACCACAGGATACTCAGCATCGATGATCTGAACAGCATCGCAAGGCAGAAAATCCGGCTGCTTGCTCAATCCGAATAAGTCCTTATTTATCACTCCTGACAGGTATTCTACTATAGGAGCAACTGAAGGATGATATCCTTAAGATGGCTTTTTTCATGGAGTTATAAAAAAAGTTCTTGCTTTTGCCAAACAGTAATTGTATTCTAAAACATGCCCCTTACCTGGAAATCTTTCCGGGCAGGAGGTAACAAACCCTGATCACATCCATTTTTCCACATTTTCCAGCGCGGCTCATCGGCGGGGGATTTCATGGGAAATATCACAAAAAAAGATCTTGTTGAAAGAATCTCCGAGCGCACCGGCTTGACTCAGGTTGATACAAAGATAGTAGTGGAGAGCTTCCTGGAATCAGTTGCCAAGGCACTCCAGAACGGTAATAATATCGAAATACGCGGCTTTGGCAGATTCAAAGTGAAGCAGAAGAAAGCACGCATAGCCCGTAATCCCCGTACTAACCAGTACATAGAAGTAGAAGCAGGTTTTAAACCGGTGTTTGAGGCATCAAAGGAATTAAGAAAAAGGGTAAACGATTCACTCTGGGCAGAGACAGCAGAGCAAAAATAAACTTATTCGGGCAAATCAGACCAGAGAGATATAGCGGCTTTTTTCAATTCCTCATACCAGGAACGAACCTGTTCTGCAGAAACACCCAGCCCTGAGGCTACACTATCAAGAGGAACTCCACACTCGACTTTCACAATCGCATCCCATCGTGTCTTTGGTGTAATCGCTTTAGATTTCCCTGGGCTGCTCTCTCCCTCAATTTCAACAGTTTCTCCTGAATAGCCGGCTTCGACTTTTTTCCCCTGCCTTACTTCCGAAACAATTCTCTCCAGCTTAATATCAAGCTGTTCCAAACTGTCATAACCAACAGCAGAGAATGCAATTTTTCCATAAGGGTCGATCACAAACAAAGCCGGAAGTGCCTCTACACCATACCTCTGCGCTGTTTTCATGT
This sequence comes from Chitinispirillaceae bacterium, assembly GCA_035382965.1. Classification (GTDB taxonomy): domain Bacteria; phylum Fibrobacterota; class Chitinivibrionia; order Chitinivibrionales; family Chitinispirillaceae; genus JAAYIG01. The sequence continues at coordinate 3,830 of DAOTAZ010000012.1, forward strand.
AAGGATCCAGAAGCACCGGGACAGTATATCCCTTTTCTTTGATAAAAGGAGAAACAAGCGATGCACCCTCTTTGTCGATACTTATGCAGAATACCTTTACACTGTCATCTTTGTGTTTTTCGGAAAACCTCATCAGTTCAGGTATCTCTTTTTGACAAGGCTTGCAGTAAGTTGCCCAGAAATTCAGAACAACGATCTGTCTGACAGAATTAATGTGAGGCTTTAACAGAGTGTCCCCACAGTAGACACGCAAACTGACACGATCACCATTAAGCGCGGGAAGAGAGAATGTTGGTGCAGCCGAACCGGGAGGAAGCAATCCGGCATTGGCGGTAACAGACTGGAAACAAACCAGGAAAATCGACAGGGCAAGGATTCCGGCTTTCACTTATAAACCTCTCTGAACCGTTTATGATCCAAGCTGCTCTGAGCGCCTGGTGGCAGCCACAACCGCAGAGATCACAGCATGCTTAAAAGCATTCTCCTCCAGTGCAAGAAGACCACTTGCAGTCGTCCCTGCCGGAGACATGACTTTAGATTTAAGGATGGAAGGATTCTCACCTGTTTTAATGATCATCTCGGCAGATCCGGCTACAGTCTGCAGAGCGCATTCCCTTGCGATTTCGTATGGAAGTCCTGCGGTGACACCACCTTCGATAAGAGCTTCGATAAAAAGGAAGACATAAGCAGGGCCGCTTCCGGAAAGCCCGGTTACAGCGTTAAGCATTTTCTCCGGAACCGCAATAACCTTCCCGCAGGAACCAAGAAGTTTCTCCACAATAACAGAGTCATCTTTACTGCAGTTGTCACTGAGAGTATAGGCGTTCATTCCCGCTCCGACAAGTGCAGGTGTATTGGGCATCACCCTGCAGATTCTCGCACCGGTCGGAAGTGACTTCTGAAGCGTTGAAATACTCACACCTGCAGCTATGGAAATCCATATTGGTTTCAGAAGATCGGATTCTTTTACGGAAGAAAACAGGCTGAGGGCAGATGCTACATCGGATGGCTTGACTGCCACAATCACGGCCGATGGAGTCCTGTCTCCGGAAAACCAGTCAGAAGGAGGAAGTGTCTTTACAGAGTGTTCAAGCTTTTCACAGGCTTTTTGATTCTGATCGAAAGCCAATACTTCAATACCGCTGATCTTTGACAGAAAGGCATTGATCAGGGCAGATCCCATGTTGCCGGTACCCAAAACACCGATTCTCATATCTCTCCTCCAGTGTCAGGCAAATCCTCAGCTTTTCATAACATCCAGGAATTCTCTGTTTGTCTTGGTGCTGCTGATCTTTTCAATCAGAAATTCCATCATTTCAACAGGAGTCATGGTAGCCAGGAATTTACGGAGTATCCACATGCGGTTAAGCTCCTCTTCGGACAACAGCAGTTCCTCTTTACGGGTTCCGGATCTCATCAGATCAATCGCGGGATATATTCTGCGATCTGCGATCTTACGATCGAGAACAAGTTCCATATTACCGGTTCCCTTGAACTCCTCGAAAATCACCTCATCCATCCTGCTTCCGGTTTCTATCAGAGCGGTAGCAATAATTGTGAGGCTTCCACCATTGTCAATGTTTCGGGCAGCTCCGAAAAACCTTTTTGGTTTGTAAAGAGCCTGAGAATCCACACCACCAGAGAGAATTCTCCCGGAGTGGGGAGCCACTGTATTATGAGCCCTGGCCAGCCTGGTTATACTGTCAAGCAGGATCACTACATCGCGGTTGTGCTCAACAAGGCGCTTGGCACGCTCTATGGCCATCTCTGCAACCACGACATGTCTTTCAGCCGGCTCATCGAAAGTGGAGCTTATGATTTCGGCCTTGACAGAGCGCTGCATATCGGTCACTTCCTCAGGACGTTCATCGATAAGCAGTACGATCAGGAAAACTTCAGGATGATTATGCAGGATAGCGTTGGCGATGCTTTTAAGAAGGACTGTTTTTCCGGTACGCGGAGGAGCGACGATCAATCCTCTCTGGCCTTTCCCGATAGGAGTCAGGAGATTCATGATTCTGGTAGCGATATCTTTGTTATTGTACTCCAGGTTGAATCTCTCGTTGGGGAAAAGAGGCGTGAGGTCGTCAAAGTTAATCTTCTTTTTACACTCTTCCGGGTCCTCAAAGTTCACCATCTCCACACGAAGGAGAGCAAAATATCTCTCGGAGTCTTTGGGAGGGCGAACCTGACCAGAGACTGTATCCCCGGTTTTCAGATAGAATCTTTTTATCTGTGAAGGTGACACATAGATATCATCGGGACCGCTTAAATAGCTATTTAGAGGTGAGCGAAGAAACCCGAAACCATCAGGCATTATCTCCAGCACTCCCTCGGCAAACATCTGCCCGTTCTGAGCGGCTTCAGCCTGAAGGATCTTGAAGATAAGTTCCTGGCGACGCAAATTGCGATGCTCCCCTACATTGTAGGTAGCAGCCAGATCATTCAGCTCAGTCATTGATTTTGACTTCAGTTCAGCAACATTCATTCATACACCTCGATTGAATGGAAAAAGTTTACAGCAATTATCTATCAAAAAACAACACTATGTATCTGGAATTTTTCTTAAGTTTGAAGAACTTACAACGATGCTTTCATGAAGATTATCTACTCACTGTTTACATCAGATATTCACAGATTTACTTGAATGCGAATCTCAATTGAAACCTTAGAATGGATTGCCCAATTGAACTGGTGTAAGACGCGAGGTCAAATAGGGTTGAAAGGAAGCGTCGTCTTCACTTCCTGATATAAAATCATCAAAAGCGGAATCGTTGTCAAGTTTTTTTTAACCTGTATTTTATTACGCAATCTCGAAATGATTATTTTCATCTCACTCCAGAACCTTCAATACCAACCCTTTCAGATATTCCCCTTCCTTATGGGCAATGTTGACAGGATGGTCGGGCCCGGAAGACAGTACATGCAAAACCTGCACCTGCCGTCCTGCATCAGCAGCGGCTGAAAAAACGATCTGGCGAAACAGTTTTGGGTCAACCGCATTTGAACAGGAAAAGGTAAAAATAATCCCCTCCGGCTCTATTTTCTTAATGGCAATGAGGTTGATATCCTTATATCCCCTGCAGGCAGTTCTCAGTTCTCCGGGATGCCTGGCAAACTTGGGAGGATCCAGTATAATAAGATCATATTTTCTGTCGGATTCCCGAAGGTATTTAAAAATATCTGACGATATAAAATTCACTTTCTCTTTTGAGAATCCGTTTTCAAGTACATTCTCCTCAGCCCACCTCAGTGCAGATCTGGATATATCCACAAGATCAACACTTTTCACACCTGCAGAAAGCGCATTTACCGAAAAGGCACCACTGTAACAGAAACAATCACACATCCTTCTGTCGAACGCATACCTTTTCAGCAGGTTTCTGTTCTGGCGCTGATCAAAAAAGAACCCTGTCTTCTGACCAGATTCCACATCAGCCCTGAATTTCAAACCGTTTTCACTTAACAGGAGATTCTCAGGCACTTTCCCTGTAAGAATCCCGCTACTTTCAGCTAATCCCTCCCGCTTCCGTGCATCCGTGTCGGACCGCTCATATATAAAAGCCGGAGAGAGTTCCTGGTTTAAAATATCAATGATACTGTTTCTGAACAGCTCCATGCCGGCAGTAAGAATCTGAATAACCAGTCCTGAGGAATACTTGTCTACAATCAGCCCAGGTACAAAATCGCCCTCGGAATTTACAAGCCGGCAGGAATCAGTCTTATTATCCAGAATTGCTCTCCTGGCACTTACAGCTCTGGCAATCCTGAACTTAAGAGTATCAGAATCAAATTTCTCATTGTGATGGGAAAGGATACGGACATTGATAGCAGATTGTGGATTATAATATCCTAAAGCAAGATACTCTCCGTTGTGAGAGAAGATCCTGCACTGCCCGCCATTTTCTCCCGTTTCGACCACTTTGGATATTGCTCCGGAGAATATCCAAGGATGACCCATCCGTACTGGTTTGTCCCGCCCGGCTTTCAAATAGACTTCAAACATCGTAACCGCCGATACTTCCCAGAACAGCCCCGATTTCGTTTCGGGTATAAGGTTTTTTTATAGCAGCTTTGAAGCCATAGCGGGACGGATCTGTCAGAACAGGATCACTGGAATATCCGCTTGTAGCGATTGCATTGATATCATTAAATTCCCGGTTCAATATCTCAAGCACCTCCTGCCCCCCCATTCCGCCTTTAATTGTCAGATCGAGAATCAGGAAATCAAATTTCTCTCCGGCTTCTCTTCTTTCTCTGTAAACCTCCAGCGCCTCAGCACCGGATAAAACTCCTCTGACCTCATATCCAATGCTCTTAAGGACGCTTTCAGCCATCTTTATAATACTCGGCTCATCATCCAAAAAAAGCACCCGTTTGTGTTTCCCGGATTCCGGAGATCGCATAATTTTATGAGCTTTCTTGTATCCCGGTCAGACCGGATACACTGCAACACCTTCGCCCTGAAAAAAATCAGGTCATGGTGGAGGAGGTTTGAATGAATATTCTACCAGAGGAAGAATACTTTTTTTCAAGAGAGATTACTTCCCTCTAAAAATATCACAAAAGCAACACAAAGTAAACCAGGTTTGTTAATCGCAGTGCCCGATAAGTAAACAGTACCGCAAACAGAACAAGTAAAGCGGCACATGAACCGATCAGTATCCTGTAAAAGTTGTCGCTGAAAAGCTGTTTGCCTTTACTTATTATTATACCCACTGTTACATACCACAGGAAATCCGCCAGAATGTGCCCGAAAAAAAAAGCGATTGCATCCAAAGGACCTCTGGAATAAGCCTGAAGAATATACCCCATGCCAATACTTATCCACCAGACACTCCAATAGGGGTTTCCAATACTGAGGAGCAACCCGGCTAAAAAGAGTTTGTGCTGCTTTTTGTAAGGAGCGGATAATTCTTTGAGGGATAAAGAGGGCAGAGAACGGATCATCCCGACTGCCATCCAGATCAGAACAACACTTCCGAAAAACCCGGTGAAAATAGTGACAGGTTTACTGGAAAGCAACGGAGCAGCACCCATGAAAAGGAAAAGAACCAGAAGGATTTCCAGAAAGGCATGCCCGGAAACAAGGATAAAAGAGGCTTTTTTGCCGAAACGTGCACTCTCTGATACAGTTGCTGTAAGCAGAGGCCCCGGCATCAGTGCACCGGAGAGGGCGATTGTGAAAGATGTAATAAAGGTAGAAATCACAGTTAGTCCAATAAGATATTTCCCGAAGCACTTTTTCAGGTTTGCATTGGAAATTGACCAATTTTCAAATCGCTTGCCAAAACCTTGCACGATTTATATTCACATAATATTTTTAGTTTTGCAGTGAGAATATAATTCCTGTAGAATATTCACACTATACATACCCCAAATGCAGGGAGGTACAATGTCAAAGTTTCTGAATCCAATGTGGGTAGCCCTGGTAGCAGCCGGTGTCGCATTTGTCGGCTGCCAGAAAAAAGTTACCAAAGTTGAAGAACCCCCACCCCCTCCTCCGCCCCCCGTAGTGGTTGAGGAACCACCGCCTCCTCCTCCGCCGGAGCCAGTAGTGGAAGATATTTCGGGCCGACTCAACGAGCTTTTGCAGCCGATCTATTTTGATTTTGACAAATCGGATCTGAAGAGTGATGGCATAAGCCGTCTTGAAATGTTAGCCTCATTTTTAAGAGAATATCCTTCAGTACGGCTTTTAGCTCAGGGGCACGCTGATGAGCGTGGTTCATCGGAGTACAACATGGGTCTGGGTGAGAACCGCTCCAGATCAGTGCGTAACTATCTGACCTCCTACGGTATCAGTTCAGATCGCATCGATATTACATCTTATGGTGAGGAGCGCCCTGTATCGGTCAATTGCGGAAGTGATGACTACTGTCATGGTCAAAATCGCCGGGTTGACTGGCAAGTATTATCGAAATAACATCTTATACATAATGTAATGAGTAAAAAGCACGGGTAATAAAAACCCGTGCTTTTTTTTTGAAGATTCTCAATTTGAGAATATTTCTCCATCCGAACCACCAAAGAATCTACTCAAACCGCGTATTTTACAAAACAGCAAATGGCATTCTGATTGCTATTTCTTTATTAAGCAGCATCAACAAATTTACTCATACCAAAGCGGCATTTGACAGAGTCGCACAGAGGGCTATTCATGCCAGTTATAGCAAATCAGATGTGGGCCATCCACAATTTAGAACTGATAAAGGCGGCTGTTGAGGGGGCAAAGAGTGTACTGATCTGTGGTCATTGCAACCCTGATGGGGATTCGATGGGGGCAATACTTTCCCTTGGACTTGGTTTGGAGAGTCTGGGGAAGAGAGTATTTATGCTCTGTACCGATCCGGTGCCGAACAATTACAGGATGCTCCCAGGTGTAAAGCAGTTAGTCAGCAGTATTTCCCGGGAGGTTGATCTGGGGATAGCGGTTGACTGCGGGAGCAAGGAGATGATGGGGCCGGCTTACGATTATTTTAAGCGTGCTGCGCAAACCATCGAAATCGACCACCATCGGTCCAGAATCTCTTTTGCAGACCTTTCTATGGTGGATTCAGATGCCTGTTCAGCGGGTGAACTGGTTTATGAGTTGCTTTCAGAGCTTGGTGTTTTAATCAACAATGAAATTGCGCAGAATGTTCTTACCTCAATTATAGTAGAGACAAATTCATTCCGCCTTCCCGGAATCCGCTCCCGCACATTTGAGATCTGTGCTGATTTAATCAGGACAGGTCTGGATTTCCAGAAGCTTGCTGAGACGGTTTATTGGGTGACCTCCAGGCAGACAGCCCTGCTTTCAGGGATCTGCATGTCGCGCTGCCGTTTTATAGAGGGAGGAGAGATAGCCTGGACATCATTGACCCGTAAAGATTTCCTGAGAGCCTCAGCCTGTGATGCCGATGCCGATAAGGTGCCTGAAAAGATCCGTTCTATTCAGGGTGTAAAACTGGCAGTTTTATTCCGGGAGAGAGAGGATTTGAGCTGGAGGGTCAGCCTTCGGTCCAAAGATGGGATCGATGTGGCAAAGCTGGCGGAAAAGTTTGGAGGAGGTGGTCACAAGAGCGCTGCAGGTTTTACCATTGCCAGCAAGAGGAAATCTCTCAAATCAATTCTCGATGCTGCAGTTGACCTGCTTTCAACACACAGAAAAAGCTTGATTAAAGAGCAGGGCATAAATTCCGGAGTTATCGATGCAGTAACTTATTATGAAAAGCTATGCTCCAAAGACAGGGCTAAATTGAGCTGGCAGGATGCTCTCTATACTGAGCCGTTAAGCCAGAGGGTTGCATTCTGAATTCTTTTCTTTAATAGCAAAAGGAGTGTTGCCATGACCTGGACAGGATTAGAAACCTTCGATACAACAGTACAGAAAACTGATATATGGCTGAAAGAAATTATGGCGGAGCTTAACACCGACAGCAGGCACATCGCCTACATGGCACTGCGTTCTGTTCTTCTTGCTCTGAGGGACAGGCTTACTGTCGATGAGGCAGCCGATCTTGGGTCTCAGTTACCTCTGCTCATCAGGGGCATCTACTACGATGAATGGGTTCCAAAAAGAAACCCCATCAAGGATCGTCATCTCGATGAATTCCTGGCCCGTATTCAAGAGCGTTACAATGGGGAAACAGATATCAGGGCAATGACCAGGGCAGTATTTAAAGTGCTGAAGCATAAAGTGACTGAAGGGGAAATCAAGGATGTAAAAGATATGATGCCTGATGAGTTAAAGGAACTCTGGAGTTGAAAATTAAGTCCCATCGGGAGGGACACATAAAAAATCCCTCCCGGTAATCAAAAACACTCTCAAAGCCTCTCATCACTGCCGGCCTCTATAACCGGAAGTCTGATCTCAGCAGTAACACCCGGAAATGAAAGATTGTTGCGGATCTCCACAACTCCTCCATGGCTCTCAACTATTCGTTTTACAATTCCCAAACCCAGTCCTGTTCCGCCTTTCCTGGTTGTAAAGAACGGCTCAAAGAGATGTTCCACATTTTCAGGTTTTATTCCTGTACCCTGATCGATAACCTGAATAATCACACTCCCATCCGCATCCTGAACATTCACTACTATCTCCTTGTCGGGACTGCTGTGACTGCAGGCATTCTCAAGAAGATTAATGATTACCTGCTCCATTTTAGCCCGTTCCGCGTAGATTTTCAGTTTCTCCGATGCTTTGGATGACTGGAGGCGGACCTGACGTTCGCCCTGGATCGAGGAGTGCTGCCACATATTTACAGCAGCAGAAACCAGCCAGTTTACAGATGTAGGCATCAGAGAGGAGCGCTCCACTGGTCTGCCCAGGTCAAGAAGATCCCTCATGAGGTCTGAAAGCCTGATAACCTGCTTGCGGATGTGCTCTATATAGGTACGATACTCGGTGTTTTCTCCAAGATCTTTACTGAGTGCATCGGTTATCGCCAGAATACCATTGAGAGGATTTCTTACCTCATGGGCAACTCCGGAGGTAAGCTGACCGAGCATTTTCATTTCCTGAGATTGAAGGAGCTGGTTTTCCATGTTTTTCCGCTCGATCTCAGTTCCAATGTACCGTGCGAATATCTCTATAAGGTGTATCTCATATTCATCGAATACATGTTCTTTTTTGTCGATGGCACAGATCGTTCCCAGTATCTGCCCTTTACTATTGAGTATGGGGATACCCACATAGCTCTGCATATCAGGAAAATCTTTGGCATATACAGGGTAGAGGCGGCTGAAGGAACTGGAAATCTGGCAGCAGCGCTGCTCACGGTAGGCAATCCCACAGGGATGCTTGTCGATCTGCACAGAGTGCATGTGTGTCAGTTCCATACCGGTAATCTGTGAGATCGATTTGAAATCCTCCTTTCCAATGCATGCCAGTGCCACAACCGGCACATCCAGCATAGTAGAGACACTTAAAACCCCCTGGTCAATTGTAGCCTCCAAAGAGGCGGAGAAAGCAGTTGCCATTGCATAGATTGCCTCGAGCGCATCATTTCTCTGTGAAAACTCCTTCTCTGCTCTCATCCTTACCCTGATCTCTTCTTTCAGCAGTTCGTAACTTCTGGTAAGTGCAATTGTTCTTGATTCGATACGCTTTTCAATTTCCGAGTATGCTTTTTGCAGAGCGATTTCAGCCCTTTTTCTTTCTACAATTGTACCGATTTTACGAGCTGAAGAATGGAGCCGGTTTTTAGAGGTTTCAACTATAAACCGGGGACGGGACTTATATGCATTGGCAAAAAGGAACAACTTGTCTTTCCCTACATTGTACCTGGCTGCGATCTCCTTCAGTTTCGTGTCTTCTTTAGGAGGATCACCATAACTGAAGCTGATTGCCCCTATTATTTCGCTACCAGCCTTTACAGGAACAGCATAGATACGGATACCACCTGCACATTCGATATCAACGGGATACCCGGAATTAAGTGCAGCCTGAGCAGATTGTTTAAAGCAACTCTGATGACAGAGCCATTTCCCGCAGTTCATCGCATCACGTAAAGGCATTTCCCCACAAAGCGCTTTTGAAGCACTGTGAAGAAACCTGCACCATTCAGAACGGAAAAAGGTAATTGCCGGCAAACCATTCTGCTCCATAACTATTCCTGATGTTTCAAGCATGCTCAGGTAGTCGCATGTTATTTCCTGGAGAAAGTCCTCGCCTGTAGAACTCAGGATTTCACCGGCAGTGCTTTTATCCACAATTTCCTTGTAAGGATCAGCAAAAGCAGCAGAATTTGGACACTCAAGATCTTTTGTAAGGAGCCATTCAATATTCCTGAGGTCTTCCTCCATCCGCCTTCGTTCTGTAATGTCGAGATTAATGCCTGCCCATCCGGATATTTCACCATTTTTATCCCTTACAGGACGAGCCCGGGACAGGATAGTGACAATAGAATTATCGGAGCTGACAAATCTTGGTTCGGCTTCCCATTCTTCTCCTGTTTTCACACATGCCAACCAGCGGTTTATTATAGGGCCTGAATCCTCTGTCACCATTTTTCTTGTCCATCCGAAATCCCGCGCCTCTTCCATTGTCATCTGAATCATATTCAGGAAAGAGGAACTTGCATATTTCAACCCGCCATTTTTATCACAGAAATAAACCCCATAAGGAATCATCTCTCCCATGATACGGTAACGGGATTCACTTTCCTGGAGAGCGTTCTCAAGGTATGTGCGGTTTGTTACATCGCGGAAGGTAACTACTATGACAGACTCGTTGTTATTTATTGTAAATGGAGCTGAAGAGAATACAATATCAAGTACCCTGGATTTAGCTATGAGATTTATCTGTACATTTTCCAGTTTTCTATTTTTAGCTTCTTTTAACAGTTCTGAAGCAGGTGCCGGTTCAAGAATTTTAACATCGTACTCATCCATCAGTTTAAAAACGCTTACCCCCGTCCTGAAATTATACTGCCGGATAGTTGAATTGCTACAGGCCAGTACCTTACCGTCACTATCGAGAATAAAGACAGGGTCGGCAATCAGGTTGAATATCTCATTGAGTTCACTGATTCTTTTATTCTTCAGAACCAGAGAAGCAGTTTTCGCAGGTTCATCCATTCCCTGTCTGTTTTTTCCAGAAAAGGCGCTATCGAGAAGTAAAACATCTTCTGCATTAAATTTAGTTGAGAGCATGTCCTGAGCAGAAGTGAGATTTTGCTTCAGTTCATCGTTTTCCATAGACAATTGCGCTTTTAACCCTGTGCGTGAAGATGAATCATCTACATTTCGCACTCTCATATCATCTCCGTTTTCAAGCGAAATGCTTAAAATAAAAGGTAAATTTCGGGATCGTTCAACTAAAACACCGGCATGCCAGTTTTAACAAGAGGCAATTTATTGAGGAGATTGCATACCGGAGCGGCTCTTAAAGACAGTGCCGAAAAAACCAATGACAGACTGAAAAAACAAGTATGGTGTAAAATAATTTAAACTTCACGGTAAGCAAACGACTTTGATTAACCTTATATGATTACCACTGATCAACCTGGTCGATAGATGATTTTATAGATTTACCCGGGGTAAAGTTTGCTTTGTTCGTATTCTAATCCTTTGCCGTTTGTCCTGCTGACTGGAGAGGAACCGGTATTGGGATCGATACAATATTGTCCTCATTGCAAGTATGAATCCCTCTGTCACCTTTAAGCAGCATCACTGCCCCCCGGAAGAAATGAATTCCGGGTTTTATCTCAGACGAATACCCGGATTCTGGTTCTGTTGCCAACCTGTACCAGCACATAAAAATGCCCTGTATTACATATTTTTGCATGTTATTACATGGTTTATGATGCAATTTTATGTGAAATTTATTTTTTAAATCAGTTATCATTCTGGTATATTTTAAGTGAATAGACTGATAATTAGATGGAAGGGAAAGAATGGTAACGAACAAAAACTGTATTCTTCGCTTATCGAGGTACAAAAACGCGCTATACCGATTTAAAACTCTTGGTTTTTTGAAAATCTACTCTGATTATCTGGCAGATGCTGTAGGGGTAACAAGTGCGCAGGTCCGCAAAGATTTCTCGCTTTTTGGAATATCAGGGAACAAACGCGGCGGTTACCAGATCGATTCCCTTATCAGCAAGCTAAATGAGATACTTGGGAAAAATGAGATACAGAGAGTGATAATGGCGGGTGCGGGTAACCTTAGCAGTGCTTTGTTAAAGTACAGGAGTTTCGAGAAGGAGGGGATAAAGATAGTCGCGGCATTCGACATAGATCCTTCGAAACAGGATTCCAGACTGGCGGTACCGATCCTGCCTCTTGATGAGTTGGAAAAGTACGTACAGCGCAACGGGATAAGAATCGGGATAATAAGCGTTCCTGAAGTGGCAGCTCAGCAGACATTTGACCTGATGGTCAAGGCAGGGATAAAGGGGGTTTTGAACTTCGCCCCTATCCAGCTTAAGACATCCGGAGAATGCATAGTAAACAATGTCAACCTCGAGCTGGAACTCGAGAATCTGATTTATTATGTAAACGCAAGTGAAAAGGCGTACGTGTCCGGTCCTGAGCAGGCGGAATAATCACCATCGTTTGTATTTAAAGAAGATAAGAGAGGCAAACAGCGCGATTGCCGAGAGACCCATTACGATTGCGAATGCAAAAGGGTTTCTCTGCAGAGGGATGGCGACATTCATCGAGAAGGCGCTGACCACGAAGGTAGGAACCATTATAGCAATTGTCAAAATATTCAGAGTTTTCATCAAACTGTTCAGATTATTATTAACAATTGAGGCACGCGCATCCATCATGCTCGAGATGATATTGGAGTAGATTTCTGTCTGCTTCAGACACTGATTGTTTTCGATTATAATATCATCGAGCAGTTCGATATTTTCCTGGGAAAGTCCTATCCTGGCCGCATTGTTTCTGATTTTTTCTATCACCATTGCGTTTGAATTTATCGCATTCAGATAATAGACCAGACTTTTTTCAAGTGTAAACATGTGGATCAGGAACTTGTTTTCCATCGAGGTGTTTACTTTCTGCTCTATTTCATCAGAAACCATATTTATTACTTTAAGGTGCTGGAGAAAATGGGCAATTGACCTGTAGAAGATCTTCAGCATCACCTCGATCATTGAGTCTACCCTGTAATTCTGTTTTCCGTCAAACAGCGGGAGATCCTCAGAGATGAGGATAATCATCTTGTCTTTGAAGACAAAGAGTCCGAAAGAGGAGACTTTGAAGAGGAACTGTTCAACAGAAGAATAGTTACGGGGTCTCTTGAAGATAACGCAGAAATGATCGCTTTCGAACTCAAGCCTTGACAATTCATCCTGATCGAGAGCGGAGTTCAGTGTGTGTTCGTCAAGAGAGAACCTTGTTGTGAGGAAATTTATTTCTTCTTTTTCCGGGCTTACAAAAACCAGTATCCTGCTCTCTTCATTTTCTGAAGGGACTATTGTCCCATCATGTAAATCGTACCTTTTCAGCAAGGTGTCCCTCCGGAAATGAAATGCGCAAACTTCTGATGCTGAAATATTCTACAGTTCAGGGACACAGAAGTCATCAAAGTTTTTGAAGCGCAGACAGAATTTTCAACTAAAAAATCGAGGACGCTTTTCAGGCAGTCCCCGAAATCATTAACCGAATTGAAAAAGCACTACTTTTTCTTAGAAGCAGCTCTCTTTTTCGCAGGCTGAGCCTTTTTCTGCTCCGGTTCCACTTCTTTCTGAGCAGGAGCTTTTTTAGGTTCCACTTTCGGCTCTACTTTCTGTTCCACCTTCTGTTCTACTTTCGGTTCAGCTTTTGGCTCCGCTTTTTTCTGTGCTTTCTGCTGGGCATCTATTTCGGCCATTACTTCTTTTTCAGCTTGTATCCAGTCCTGCATGTGATATCCATGGCGCGCACCACGAGCGAGAAAAAGCTCATAAGCCCTTTTCTCAATTTTACTGCGAATGTCCACTTCTGCCTCCTTTAATGGGGTTATTTCTATCTTTTTCTGTGAATAGCAGATCAATTTAACAGAGTTTAAGTATAAATTAAAAAATAGCCTAATTCAATGAAGAATAGCAAAATTTGCAGGATTTCAGTCCCTCTCAGGAATTTAACAAATCAACTAATCTCCCATCTGAAACTTATTGTGGCATCTATACTTTCAGATTCTGATGCTATCGCAATCAACCGGTCCACTCCCAGAGCAGTACCTGAGCACAGAGGGAGTCCGGCTTTAAGAGACTCGATGAAACTGTTATCCTCAGGGATTACTGGTTTTCCCATTGCTTTCCTCTTCAGGTTCTGCTCTCGAAGACGCCTGAGGTTTTCCTCAGGGTCAGTCAGTTCCTCAAAGCCGTTTGCAATCTCCATACCATTTATATAAAGTTCAAAGCGTCTGGCGACAGAGGAATCATCTTTATCTAAAAGTGCAAGAACTGCCTGATCTGCCGGGAAATTGTAGACAAAACACAGAGTATCCTTAGGAAGCAGCGGTTCAATGATTTCTGACATGGTAAACTGCAAGGCATCGGTGAGGGTATCAAATACCGGATGAGTTTTACCTTTTGACTTGCAGAACAGAGAGATCTCAGCACAATTTGTCTTAAGAGGATCAATTCCAGTGTGTTCGATAAACAGATCACGGTAAGTCTTCTTCTGGTTCCTGTAATTCCCCAGAACACAAGTGCACAGTTCCGCCGTTTCCTCTATCATTTTGTACATGTCATAATCTCTTCTGTACCATTCAAGAAGAGTGAATTCCGGGTTGTGAATCCGTCCCACTTCACCATTTCTGAACACTTTGCAGATTTGGAAAATGTCAGGGAAACCTTCAGCCAGCAACCGTTTCATGTGGAATTCAGGTGAGGTCTGTAAAAACACATCCTCCTTTAGAGGAGAACCGGGAAAAGGTTCAAAACGGGTTTTAAAGACATCGATGTGACAGTCCGTAGATGCTGCATGAGAGAGAATCGGGGTTTCTACCTCAAGCGCACCTCGGGTCTGGAAAAAATCCCTTATCTTGCGGATGATTCCTGCACGGAATCTGGCAGACTGGATTGTAAAAGATTTGTTACTTTTTTCATTTGGGAACGGTACCATCAGGTTGCTCTCTGCAAGTACTCACCTGTGCGGGTATCGATCCGTATTTTCATCCCGGTCTCTATAAAAAGTGGAACATCGACCACTGCCCCGGTTTCCAGTGTTGCTTTCTTGGATACGTTTGTAGCAGTATCCCCCCTTACAGCAGGTTCGGTATAAGTAATGACAAAATCCATAAAAGTAGGCGGGGTGACTGAAATCACTCTGTCTCCCCAGAATGAAACCTCACATTCGGTGTTTTCCAGAAGCCACCTGCTCTCATCTACAATCTGATCTTTGGGGATTTCGATCTGCTCATAGTTTTCAGAATTCATGAAAGTGTAATTTGTTCCATCGTTGTAGAGGTACTGCATCTTTGTTGTAATTACCTCTGCTTCCTCCACTGTTTCACCGGATTTAAATGTTCTATCAAGTACCCTTCCAGTGATCAGGTTTTTTATTTTAACCCGATTGAACGCCTGACCCTTCCCGGGTTTTACGAATTCGTTTTCCACAATCATCCATGGCTGCCCATCGATTATGATTTTCAACTTTTTGCGAAACTGACTTGTATCCACCATACCCATAGAAAACCTCCCTTAAGGATTACGGCGTGATGCCTGAATAGTATTTTGCGACGTAGATAAAATAAAGCAGAGGCATTGTTTTGAAAAAGAAAAATTAGAGGCAGATATAATTCCGGGAAGAGGGAATGGTGACATAAGAGTTAAGCCATCAAATTACCTAAAAGGATGAAAAACATTCGATGCCGATTCCGACCCCGATTTGAAGAACAAAATACCGGTATCCCTGATCAGGAATCGATAATAAAGAATCCCCTGATTTATCTTTCAGAAAATGAGATCAATTCCCAACCCCCCTCATGGGGAATTCATTACCGATACCGACAAACTATTGAACTATGTTGGCCTGAAAAAGGATGATGCCCCGTACAAAATAGGGTATGATGGATCTTTCCCTCTGAAAGTCAGCTTCAGCTATGCCGACCGTATCGTAAAGCAAAACTGGTATGACCCTTTGCTGCTTCAGATCCTCCCGCGCGAAGAGGAATCGGAAGGGGAGGAGGGTTTTTCTGAAGATCCACTCAAGGAGAGCAGCGCATTTATAGCACCCGGGGTGCTTCAAAAGTACTCATCGAGAATTCTTGTTCTGGTAAGTCCTGTGTGCTCTGTTCACTGCAGATTCTGCTTCAGGAGAAACTGTCAAATCAAGCAGTTACCGCAGGATGCCACCTGGAGGTATATACGCAAAAAAAAAGATATAGATGAGGTTATCTTAAGCGGGGGAGATCCTCTTTGTCTCAGCAAAAAAACGCTATTTAAAATACTGGGAGAGCTGGTATCAATGGAGCACCTCCGGTTACTGAGAATTCACACAAGAGTTCCAGTTTCTCTTCCATCACGGATTGATAACCAGATGCTCGACATGCTCTCTGTGATTAACGAGAAGAAAACACTCACTTTGGTCATACACAGTAATCATCCACAGGAGCTTCAGAATGATTGTTCGGAAGTACTGAAAAAGATTCGCAACAGAGGAATTCTGGTTCTGAATCAATCTGTACTGCTTAAGGGAATAAATGATTCTGTCAGCACTCTTCGTGAACTCTCTCTCAGATTGATCGAGCATGGAATAGTGCCCTATTACCTGCACCAGTTAGACAGGGTCAAAGGTGGCAGTCATTTTGAGGTTTCAATTGAGAAAGGGAAGTCACTTGTGAGGGAACTGTTGCGATGTACCTGCGGATACGGCTTGCCAAAATATGTTCAGGAGATTCCCGGGGAAAGCTCAAAAATCCCTCTCTGACCAGGCGATCAAGAGGAAGAATCGCTTTTAAATCTCACAGAAACATCTTAAATATCATACTGTTGAGGTGTGAATATTGATAAAAGCTCTCCCGTAGTCTTTTTGTGGAGCTGCGTGGAGTCAGTAATGAATGGATCGCTGCAGAGGGATGGTTCAGCGGTTTGGGAAAGCACCTGAAAATTTGATCTCAAATTTGCATGAAAACTTTTAAAGTGATGGTAATCGATGATGATCCGGTTATTCGGGAAGTACTTGAGTTCAATCTTGAAGCAAGGGGATACGATGTAATATCATATTCCAACGGGAAAGAGGCACTTGATGCTTTGCCTGTTGAGCAGCCGGATCTTGTTCTTCTCGACGTTATAATGCCGGAGATGGACGGGTGGGAAGTATTGAAGCTGATGAGAGATCATTTTGAACATTTGGAAATGAAGATCTTAATGCTTACAGCGAAGAGTACCCAGAAGGACAAATTAATTGGCAGATCGATTCTCAAAGCTGACGAATATATCACTAAACCATTTGATTTCGATGAATTGCTGAGAACCATAAAGAGGTTACTAGGAGAAAATTAAATGCCTGTGGCATTCCGGAAAATCAGAATTGAGTTATCTGGAATCCCGCTGAACCCCGGAATCGCAATCGGAAGAGCCTACCGTTTCAAGCAAATAGATTTAGAAAGCCTGCGCAATAACACCTTCCCGGTTGAGGATATAAACCTCGAACTGAAAAGACTCCAGAGGTCAATTGACAAAAGCAAAGAACAACTTTTCTCTCTTCAGAAAGCAGGAAAAGACACCGGAAAAAAGGAAATTGAGGATATCTTCGCCGCTCACATTCAATTATTACAGGATGAGACATTTTTACAAAGTATAAGAGATGCTGTTAAAATAGAGCGTCTTAATGTTGAGCACATTCTTTCAGTAAAAATCGCGGATATAGAGAAAAGTTTCAGTAATATTGAAAATGAAACTGTAAGGACGCGTCTTATAGATATTCAGGATGTATATCAAAGGCTGCTCAGGAATCTGCTCGAGATAGAGCATGTCAGAGTTACCCCTCTTTTACGTGCGAAACTCAATCCCATTCTCATAGCCGAGCGTCTTCTTCCCTCAGATATCGCATTACTGGAATTCCGCCATATTTCCGGTTTGATAATAGAGGAATCAAGCGCGGTTTCACATGTGGCGATTATAGCCCGGTCTTTTAATATTCCGGCAGTTATCAATATTCCCGGTATTACAGAATTAGTCCGTTCAGATGTCACGGTAATAATTGACGGGTACAGCGGTAAAGTGATAATCAACCCTACACTTACAGAAATCGCATCTTACAAATTAAAGAGAAACGGAATTGCCAGAAAGGAAGCTC
>DAOTAZ010000013.1:0-21125 GCA_035382965.1 Chitinispirillaceae bacterium
AGAGACAATCCCCTTAACTGAGTACATTATCTTCAGGTTTCGCAGGTCCGTTCCGAGCCCATCCTTGTGAATGTAAATACCATTCCAGTCGTATGGAGTCGGTGCCAGTCTGCTTTGCGGATTGTAATTTTTATCATTTTCAGATGTTAATATTACCGGATTGAGAGATGAACCATCTGCAATCAGCGTACCCTGAACATGTACACCAGTAAAGTTCTTGAAGAGCATCACTGTTCCAGGCTCGATTGTCACTACCTTTCCCACCGGAACAAAAACATCGGCAACAACCAGATAAGGGGATTTTGCTGAAGAAAGCAGTTGGGGAAGATCTCCCGCAAGCTCCACCGGGCTGCCACCCCGAGCTGGCAGAGTAATAAAGAGCAGCATTGCGCTCCATTTCACAAATCGATTCATTAACCTTTAACCTCTTGATGCGATGCGCTGCATCTCTGCATCGGCTTCTTTGTAATACCTGTGGTCTTTTGATGTCTGAAGTGCGGATTTAACCTCGTACCAACTGTCAAGTGCATCACGCTTGATAACAGCCGTGGGATTCTGATCAAACTGTCTGCTTCTGCATTGGGCAGTGAAATACAAACGCTCCAGCCGTAAAGTACTTGAATTGACATACATGCCGGGAGTTCTGGAGCAAAGGTCAAGATAATTCAAAGCCTCGGAAATCCTCCCCTGGTTGAAAAGAAACTTTGCCTTCTCCAGATAAAACTCACCATCTTTGATATCTGTCCTGGAAAACAGGGAATTGAGCTCACTTCTTCTCCCCAGACCCTTTAAAGCCCTTATTCTGAATATCATCGCTTTGTCAACTGACGATTCCTGCGGAGAAAGCGATTCGTAAACTTCCAGAGCATTTTTATACTGCCCGGATTCAACTTCCCTTGTAAAAATAGACATCAGGTCATTTGTACCATGTTTCCTCTTGAGCTGATCGATAAGTGATTCCTGTGTAGCTATGGCAACTTGTGCCGGTGCCACCGGTGCAACTTGTTTCTTTTGTGCCACTGGCGGAGTGCTTTTGATAGGACGCGGCTCAGTTTTTTTAACCTGTTCCTCAACCACTTTCGGTTCCTCAGGTTTTTTTTCTTCCGGAATTTGGGGAACATCTACTGTCCAGGCTGGTTCAACTACCGATACAGGCTGCGGCTTCTGAGCCAGATTTGCAACAATTTTCGGAATTAACATGCCTGTTGCAAATACCCCCAGTACTATCAGCAGTACTGCTGCTGTCATGAGAAACGGGTTTTTTCTCCGCAGGTTCACTACTATCTTCTCTCTGTCGGCTCCCATAAACCTGGCCAGCTCCTGCTCAGGAGAAAGCGGTGTGGTACTTCGATGGATCTTGCCGATTTCAGAGAGAAAACTCATCGCGTCCTGGATCCTCTTTTCCCTGTCCTGAACCATGCACATGTGAATCAGGCGGCGGAATTTAGAGGGGATTTTGATATCATAGGCATCAAGAGGTTTATAGTCGTTTTTGATCTTGGAAAGCATCAGTTTGGAAACATTCTGTTCCGGAAAGGCCTTCATTCCAGTAACCATCTCATAGAGAATTGTCCCAAGGGAATAGATGTCGGTGCGGATATCCGGTTCTTTTCCATCAAGCTGTTCAGGCGACAGATACTGCATCGTCCCCAGTATCGCTCCATCTGTGGTATGAATAGAGGCATCAGTGGGCCGGGCGATTCCAAAATCCATCAGCTTTACAATCCCATTGCTCGACACCATGATATTGGATGGTTTCAGATCACGATGAATTACACCATGATAAGTTTTACCATAGATAACATAATTCTGATTGTGAGCATAGCGAAGCGCTCTGCCGATCATTATTCCTATCGACATCGCCACTTCTACAGGAAGAGCACCCCTGTCCTCGATGATTTTCTCCAGGGTCTGCCCATCTATACGCTCCATCTCTATATAGGGAAGACCATTCCACTGCCCGACTGCATGAATTTCAATAATGTTAGGATGGTGGAGTTTGGCAGTGATCTTGATTTCCGTTTGGAAACGCTGCTTTGTATCTTCAGTATAGTTAGGATGGAGGAGTTTTACCGCTCTGTTAACCTCGAGCTGCGGATTCCATATTTCATATACATTGGCCATCCCTCCGACTCCCAAAAGTCCAGTAATGACACCTGAACCCATTGGTTCTCTTTTGGTGCCGTCAGGAAGAATAACAGCGTTCCTCATGCGCTTAATCGAACCCTGATCAGCGTCGGCTGTCCTTCTGTCTTCCGGAGTCATAAAAATTCCCTTACCAGGTTCCTGCAATAAAGGACGGCTGAATACTATATTTAGTATTGATATTTTACCATAATCTGGTATATAATTCAATATTTTTAAACTTGAAAAACACCGGAAACAAGACTGTTATCTCTCGAAATACCGGAAATTTTGACACTTCCAAGAGGCATATATGGCTAAAATCATTGATGAAGTATCCAGAACATTCTCAGAGTACCTCCTGATTCCCCGATTAACCAGGAAACATCATCTCCCGGAAAATGTCTCCCTCAGTACACCTGTGGCAAAGTACCAGAAAGGCCAGCATTCCAGATTCTCTCTTAATCTCCCCTTCGTCTCGGCCAGTATGCAATCGGTATCCGGGCCGGAGATGGCAATAGCCCTAGCCAGAAGAGGCGGATGTGCTTTTATCTTCTGCTCACAACCCATAGCTCAACAGGCAGCCATGGTTGCAAAAGTGAAAAATCATAAAGCGGGATTTGTCCCCTCCGACTCCAACCTTCGCCCCGACAATACCCTCAGGGATGCTATCGCCCTGCGTAAGAAAACCGGCCACTCAACCATGCCGGTTACCCATGATGGCTCCAAAGATGGAATTTTTCTGGGAATCATTACAGACAAAGATTTCTGGGAATTTGAAGATGATCTTAATGCTCCGGTTTCAGAATATATGACACCCAAGGAACATGTGGTCTTCGGTACCAGTGGAATCAGCCTTCATGAAGCAAACAAGCTTCTGAGAAGCAACAAAAAAGAGTGCCTTCCTGTTCTTGACAGCAACGGGCGACTGCACTCACTGGTATTCAAAAAAGACTACTTTGATCACATGACCAATCCCGATGAGCTCCTCGATGATCATAAGCGGCTGGTTACGGGAGCAGGAGTCAATACTCACGATTACAAGGACAGAATCCCAGCCCTGATGGAGGCTGGTGTAGACGTTCTCTGTTTTGATTCCTCTGATGGTTATTCAGAATTCCAGATGGAAGCCATAAAGTGGACTAAATCCAAATATGGCTCCAAAGTTGTGGTCGGAGGTGGAAATGTGGTTGACGGAGATGCCTTCAGGTACCTGGTGGAGGAAGCCGATGCAGATTTTGTGAAAGTGGGCATTGGCGGAGGCTCCATCTGCATTACCAGGGAACAGAAAGGCATCGGCCGCGGACAAGCATCGGCACTGATGGCTGTGACCACTGAACGGGACCGCTATTTTCAGGAAACAGGCATATATGTCCCGGTCTGCTCTGACGGAGGATTGGCAAACGATACCCAGATCATAATCGCACTTGCAATGGGGGCAGATTTTGTAATGATGGGACGGTATTTCGCAATGACAACTGAGAGCCCGACACCAATAGTGTCTATCGGTGGCAGGATGTACAAACCCTACTGGGGTGAAGGGTCCAACAGGGCCAGAAACTGGCAGAGATACAATCTGTCATCCTCTGGTGAATCAGGAATGAAATTTGAAGAGGGTGTTGATGCCTATGTTCCAATAGTGGGATCGGTCAAAGATGTTCTTTCTGTCACTGTCGCAAAGCTTAAATCCACAATGTGCAACGTGGGCTCCACTACTCTTAAGGAGTTCTCGGACAACGCTGTCCTTACACGAATCTCAGAGCAATCCTTTGTTGAAGGTGGCACATCCAATGTGCTCTCTCTTGACAAAGACCTGCCCAGAGAGGTCTGATTTTTACAGGCCGGATCTTTCCGGCCACTATTCTGCTCTGCCGGTATTGCTTCTGCTGCCAAGGGTTCCTGTAAAAATTGCAATAATTCTTTTTCTACATTCGTATACATTTACAAAGTATTCTCAACTGGTTGTTGTATCAAAAGGAGGAACATCTTGAAGAAACTTAAGCCCCTAATCCCTTCTCTGGTGGCTTTGATCATTACTGCCGGACTTATTACCTATTCAACATGCTCTTTCGCTGAATCCAATCATCCCCCAAAGGGATCTGTAACTTTCGGCGCCGAGAAAAAACCTGATATCAACACTCCTCCGCAGTTAAGTGCTTTCAGCAATATGTTCGCCGATATAGCTGAAAAAGTGGTACCTACTGTCGTCCAGGTTGTGCCCACAAAAATCGATACAGTCATATTTAGCAATAACCCTTTTTATCAATTCTTCGGTGATCCTTTTGGCTTCGATGAATTCTTCGGCAATCCCCGCCGTCAATTCAGGCGTCAACCACCGGTTCAGAAAAGGGAGTTCAAGCAGCAAGGTCTGGGATCAGGGGTGATTGTGTCCAAAGACGGTTATATCCTGACCAATTATCATGTCGTTGCCGGTGCCGATGAAATCGAAGTCAAAACTTCTGACAACCGCAGCTTCCAAGCAGAGATCGTTGGAACAGATTCTCTTTCCGATGTAGCAGTAATCAAAATTAAAGAAAAAGCAAAAAATCTCCCGGTTGCTTATCTTGGTGATTCCGACAAGCTTCGTCCGGGTGACTGGGCAATAGCCATTGGCAATCCTTTCAGCCTGGCCTCATCTGTGACAATGGGAATAATCTCCGCTCTTGGACGGACCACAGGGGGAAATGCCAACTCCTACCAGAACTTCATCCAGACAGATGCCGCAATTAACCCTGGGAACTCCGGCGGTGCACTGGTAAATATTCATGGAGAACTGATCGGTATCAATACCATGATTTATACACAATCAGGCGGCTATATGGGAATTGGATTCGCCATTCCTATAAACATGGCACGCAGAATCATGGAAGATCTGATCTACGAAGGAAAAGTATCCCGGGGATGGCTGGGTGTGATGATCCAGGACCTGGATGCCACAACACGTGATGCCTTGAAAATCAGCCCGGAGACCAAAGGTGTTCTGATTGGGGATGTCTTCAAGGATCAACCTGCAGATAAAGCAGGATTCCGCAGGGGAGATATCGTGGTTTCTGTTGATAACAAGGCTGTTTCCAATCCAAATGAACTGAAAAACGCCATAGCCAATATCAGACCCGGAAACAAAGTGCCTGTTGAAATCCTCCGTGACGGAAAGAAAATGACTCTCCATGTCACTTTGAGTGGTCGCGATAAAAGCAAACCGGATCAACCTGCTGGTGCCAGTATCCTGGAATCCTCTGAAGGTAAGGGTGATATTGTTGAGAATATGGGAATCAAAGCAGGAAATATCACTCCGGAATTAAGGGAACAGCTTGACCTCAAGCCGGATATCAAAGGTGTTGTAATTGTGCAGATCGATCCCAATTCCCAGGCAGCTCAGGAGGGACTCTCCCAGTATGATGTTATCATGGAGGTGAACCGGAAACAGGTCACAAATATTAAGGAACTGAAGCAGGTCATGAAGCCAATTAAGACTGGTGATTCCATCCTCTTCCTCCTGCATCGGAATGGAAACACTTTCTTCAAGGCTTTCAAAGTCCGATAAACAATTACTGCCCGGGGGCGGTGCATGACTGCCCCCGTTTCCTTTTCCCCCTCAGCAATTCTCCTTGACTCTATTCTATATAGAACGTATCTTTGGTTTAATCAGGATAGTTTTCCATTGCGGATATCTGCCTCAAAGGAAAATATCAGGAACAGGTCCTGTATCCGGATACTATTTCTACATCGATAATTCGGATACAAATAACAACATTTAAATCTTTTTCAACAATTAAAATCAAGAGAATCGTTTCTTAATCCGGATAATCAGGGTTTTAATTCAAAAAATTTACCAATCATTCAGGAGGAAATATATGAAACGGTGGCGGGCAATCAGGATTATCAGTTTAACCGCTATTACCGCTATTATGTCTTGCGGTGTAAGCCAGAATTCTTTGGACCAGGCATCAAAACGCATTGATGAACTGAAAACCATGGGTGTTCCGGACAGCGCTCTCTCCAGAGCAAAAGTGTTCCTTTACCAGGCTAAAGATGCCAAACAGAGAGGCAATTCCGGAATAGCCAAAGTCGCCGCCGATTCTCTCCGAATCCATCTCGCCAAGGCTGAGTCAATGTATAAGGATAATGTCAATAACCTTCTTCCGGTAATCGATTCCATGCGCTCAGTCATAAAAATGCACAAAGCCAACTTCAGTGGCATCACACTTAAGAAACTTGACAGCCTGATGGTTCCCGTAGATTCCCTTATCAATATCAAGTGGTATCTCCAGGCTCATCATCTGCTCAAAGAGATCGTTGCAAGATTACCTCAGTTTAAATTCGATGATGACCGGGCAAAGGAACTCAGGCCCAGAATTCCGGGTGAGTGGACATGTATAAATGAGACAAAGAGCAAAGAAAACAAGGCAATCCATGCCATAGAGAAGAAAGTTTTCACTTTCAGAAAAGATGGAACAGCTCTGCTGGTCGAAAACAAAAAGGGTCAGAGCGGTCCATTCCTTAAAGAGGACTGGGAGTTCAGGTCATGGGGTAAATACGATCTTATCGGAGATACCATTGTTCTTCTTATCGACCGCTTTGCGGCTGTGAAACAGAATTTCGAACGCCTCTATGTCGAAGAAGAGAATGGAAAAAAGAAAACGGTCTGGAAGAAAGAGCCCCAACCCACTTATGACTCTCTAATCACAGATGGAAGCCAGGACCGGTTCATTACTTTCACCGACCTGATGGAAGATTTCAAGAAGAAATAATCTGATTTATCCGCACTTAGTCCGCTTACCTGTATGTAAGGTAAGCGGACATTCTCCTGTTCCCACACCGGTCCGGTATCGGAGCCCAAAACCCTGATTAGATAAACCCGACAAGAGAAACGATTTTCCGATCTTTACTACCAGAAAAAGATTTCCGGTTCTTGTTCTGTCTTGGAGTTTTGTCTCCCCAAGCCCGGTTCACCGGGCTTGATATGCCTGGGGGCGGCATTTATGCCGACCCTAATGCCACTCCTTGGAGGGAAATAAAAAAAGGGCGGTTTCACCATCTCCGGTGAAACCGCCCTTAAAATTTTCTGTCTTGTTAAAGATATTTACGCTTGTGCAACCGGCACTATATCCACTCTTTTTCTGTTGCCTGCAAACCAGGAAAATTTAACCTGGCCATCCACCTTGGCAAACAGGGTGTGATCTTTACCCTGCCCTACATTCTGACCTGGAAACACAACTGTTCCGCGCTGACGGACTAAGATGGCTCCGGCACTTACCTGTTCTCCACCAAATCTCTTCACCCCAAGCATCTTGGGATTACTGTCACGACCGTTGCGGCTGCTTCCTACACCTTTTTTATGTGCCATTTTTTTTCACTCCCTGCAATCAGATTTTGATCGAAACTATTTCCAGCTTCGTGTACTGCTGACGATGACCGTTCTTGCGGCGATAATCTTTCCTGCGCTTCCTCTTTATCACCAGCACTTTCTTAGCCTTGGTATGATCAAGAACTTTGGCTGTTACAGAAGCACCCTCGACCACCGGTGTCCCGATCTTTATTTTATCGCCATCAGCAGCCAGCAAAACTTTGTCGATGGTTATTTCCGCACCCTTCTCTGCCTCAATCAGAGGAACCCGGATAGTAGCACCTTCTGTTACCTTGAACTGGGCACCACCTTGCTCGATAATAGAATACATATTGTCTCCTGACCCGAATATGCCAGTATATCTTAGGATTTTTTATCTCATTTTGCTTCAACCGGGAACTGATCATAGCTGAAATATGACCAGATAATCCTGGTTTTCAGAGAAAAGATTTTTAAATATAATTACTTCCAGATTAAAATGCAAGCATCCGGCTAATCGCAGGGTTGCTCTTTTTTCTTCACCATGCCATCCGGAACAATGTTATACTCGTCCTGATCAAGCTCCTCATCCTGCTCTATCAGCAGTTGATATTTGTGTGCCTTCTCCAGCCTGTTTTTCATCTGTTCACCATCTTTCAGAAGATAGGCAGCAACCGCAGGATGAACTGAGAGCTTTACCTGATTTGCCCGGAGATCAGATCGCTTCAGATCACGGTCTATTCTGGAAATCACTGTCTCTGGTGAGAACACCCATCCCAACCCTTCACATACCGGGCATACATTTGTAAAGAATTCCTGCAGCTCCGGTCTGACTCTCTTTCTGGTTATCTCCATCAGTCCGAATTTAGAGAGGCCGGTCATCGATGTGGCAGTGGGATCAGCAGCCAATGCCTTGCGCATCGCCTCCTCGATCTTCCGCCGGTTATCCGCGTTTCTCATATCGATGAAATCGACCACGATGAGTCCACCGATATCCCTTAAACGCAACTGACGGCAGATCTCGGCCGCCGCATCGAGATTGGTCTTGAAAATAGTCTCCTCGAGGCTTGATTTTCCCACATTTCTTCCGGTGTTTACATCGATTGCCACCAGCGCCTCTGTTCTGTCAATCAGGATATACCCGCCGCTTTTCAGCCAGACTTTTCGCTTGAGCAGCCGGTCGAGATCACGTTCGATATTGAATTTGTCAAACAAAGGCACCTTCTGATTGTAGCGGATCACCCTGCTGCAGAGATCCGGCGACAGCGCCTTCAGATAATTGAGTATCTCCCGGTAGTCATCATCCTGATCAACATATACCTCAGTAACATCCTCAGAGAAAAGATCCCTGATCACCTGGGTTGTAATACCCAGCTCTCTGTAAACCAGCTTGGGACCGGTGCCGCTGAGTGCTTCCTCCTGTGCTTTCCTCCAGGCATCAAGCAGCATATGGATCTCCTTCACAAACTCTGTCTCTGAGACCTTCAGCCCGATAGTCCTCACTATAAAGCCTACCCCCCTTGGTTTTATCTGGGAGATAAGTTTCTTGAGCCTTGCCCGCTTCTTGGCATCCTGGGTTTTTTTGGATACCCCGATAAAGTCGGTATCAGGTACAAGCACCAGAAAGCGTCCTGCAAGACTGATCTGGGTGGTAACTTTAGCTCCTTTAGTACTTATAGGCTCCTTGGCAACCTGAACCAGTATCTCCTGGCCGACAGTCAGTACTTTTTCTATAGGAATCCTGGCAATCCTCCGGCGCTTTGATGAATCGTTACCTGTATAGCGCTCCATCAATTCATCGCCGGCTTCAAGAAGCAGTGACGGATCTACGTCGGTTGCATGAAGGAACGCGCATTTATCCAGACCTATATCGATGAAGGCAGCTTGTATACCCGGCAGTATTGAGGTAACCCGGCCACGGTATATGTTTCCAACGAGCCGGAAATGATCAGGCCTTTCTACTACCAGTTCAACAACCTTGTCGTTTTCAAGCAGGGCAGCTCTTTTTTCTGTAGGAGTAGCATTAAACAGTATTTTTTTGGTCATTTTTCAGCCTAAAATTGTATTTCTGCGATCAGATGGAACCTGTTGTCGATAATTTTCTTGTCGTCACCCTGAACCTTTCGTTCACCATAGGTGTACTCGGCTCTTCCGGTAACATTGTCCGTAAATATATATGTGAGATGAGGAGTGAAGTAGAAGTTCGTTTCAAAAGCAGTCGTATCCGCTTTTGTGAGTTCCACCTTCTTACCGATATTTCCCTTTAACCCGACAGTTGTACGACCCTTGACTGGAATTACCCATGTCAGCAACCTGATCTCTGAAAGACGGCTGCTTTGCTCTATCTGATAATTAATATCAATATCATGGTTCTGCAATTCGCTTCTGTGTGTCTTTATTTCAGCAGAATCCAGCGTGTGAGCTCTGGAATGGCTGAAATTATAAGTAAAACTGATTGGCAGCTTTTTCATCGATCCGGTAACTGAAAGCAGCGGCGAAAAATCGAACCTGAAATCTGTATTGTTTCCAAGTACCCCGGTGTTTCTCCTGGATTTCCTGTAGCCGAAACTGGAACTGAGATTAAGACTCTGCAAAGCATCATTTATAAAACCAATTTTCATCAGGGCCGATGTCCTGGAACCAAGTGAAAAATCCGGAAAAACTATTGCGGTGTCCATTTTGGTACTGTCCGGAACCACTTTGAAACTTCTGTTCCAACCGATACTTATGGGACTGAAACTGATTTCAAAAGGAATTTTTAAATCCAGTCCTGAAGAGATACTGTATTTCTGGTCTACAGTCCGGTAATCATTACCATAGAAGTCTTTTTTGCTGTTATTATCGTCTCTGTATTTCATTCCGCCCAGGGCCATGTCATCCATGTTTCCGGAGAAGAAGTTTCCTGCCTTCCCGCTCAACCCAAGTTGATATTTAAGAAATTCAAATTGTCCCGACCTGCCAAGCAGAGATGATTCAAGATAGTTGTTTTTCAGATCAGATCCGGCGGTATAGTTAAAGGTGATCTGCCTCAGTCCCACGTTATCTAAACCTTTGTCAAGCAATTCAAAAAACTTACCTGCTCCGTCCTTGCCTGTCGCATCCATAAATCCTTTAAGAAGCATATCGATATTCAGATTTGCGTTAAGGGAGAGAGTTGATTTTACTCCGGCACTGATATAGTCTTCGGCACCGGTTCTCCAGTTCACCATATCGGCTCTGTAGTCGGAAACATACTCTCCTGATGTGGAAAGCCAGTCAAAGATCTGAGGGTTAAGTTTGAGGCTGGCATGCTGTGTCCTGTTCTTCTCACCCCAGAGAACCATAAGATGTTTGAAGTTCGGATCTTCATGACGGGAGAATATCCTTCCCCATTCATCGGTGGAATCATGTTGAGAATTCCTGTACATATCTCTGTCGATGCCAATGCTGTATGCCAGATCGATCAGAGGTGAAATGGGGGAATAATCGAGAGCAAAGCCATGATGCAGGTCAAAGGTACCTATGATACTCTTGTCTTCCAGACGGTTATCATCCCTGATTTCCTTTCCTTTTCTCAAATCAACAAGATCGAATTCAATCCGCTCAGGAAGCAGGGAGAATTCGTAATTTTTCAGCGGCTTTGGAATCCACTTCGATGTATCGGTTTGCAGCGGTTTCCATTTTGTCCACTCTGGCGGCTCCTGAGGATTGAGGTTGTACTTGAGCTTTCCTGAGTAGGATTCTCTGTCTGTTCTGATCACATAATCCCCGATACTGTCGGATGGAGCGGGTCCCTGCCACAGTTCATCCCTGGACCTTGTCCACTCAACCTGTGCTCCTATCCTGTCGGCGGTAAGATTGACAATAGGGTTATCGGAACGGGATGATTTACTGTAGTTGGCGAAAAGCTTGTTATTTGTGTTCTGAGTCTCATAATGCTCAGCTTTTGTCATGTCATCCCTGTCTTTTTCCCTTCTTAAAAGTATATCACCAGCATCAGAGATCATGTCCATCAGATTGTCAGAGCGTCCGTTCTCTTTTGTAAGATAGACATCGGAGTTGGTTTTAAGCTGGGGACGGGTAACAGAGCCGGAAATGGACCCTCCCACAGGGATAGATACCCCCCACTCCGATGGAAGAAATTTGTCAAGATACAAGGTTGAACTGAAGTTACCTGTCAACGTGGAATTATCGGGTTTAAGGGAGTTTTCGGTCATCCGCCTGAAATCTCCATCCTCGTAATTGAGATCAGCGGATATATCAAGCAGGTCTGCAAATTTACTATTGAACCTGCTGCTCATGGCCCATCCGTTAAGTTTCCCTATACCGCTTACCTTCATGTCATTTACCCACAGTTCGCCCGAAGAGAGAGAATCTTCCCCTGCAGTATTCTCCTCCCTGTATACTCCTATTCCCATCCACTGGATATTGGAAAGATTGGGCTGCCTTCCTCTGGGTGCCTTTACAAGCAGACGACCCTTTCCATAAGAGAGAGAATCGAGGATCAGAGTGTCGGGATTGGAGAGCATATAGTTGTCTTTCAGCTCCGCAATCCTGCGCAGATCGATGGAAATCTGATTCCATCCTGAATAGAGATCTCCTCTGTACTCATAATAACAGGAATCATCGGTGCCAAACCTGAACACAAAATCCACTTTTCCCCCGTAAAGAAGTGCCTTGTCAGCCTTGCTTCCGGAGGGGCTTTTTCCATAAACGTAGAGACTCAGATTTCTGTAAGCAGAAAGATTGATATTCTGATAGGAATAATTTCTGGTTATAAGCGCAGTCTCCCCCTCCTTGACATTCTGAAAAATAAGCTTCAATGCGCTCTCCCGCTCGTAATCTCCGGTCTGTTCATCCCTTTTCCAATGGAATATATCTCCCCTGGTACTGGATCTGTATTCTGAATCTTCATGGTTATTTATAGATACAGCCTCGATCTTTGTACCGATCGAATCGTAAAGAGGCTGCCACTGATTGCCAACAAACTGCATGTCATAGAAAATGAGCTGCTGTTCCTTGTTAAGAGCAGTAGTGTCAAAATCGGTCCAGATAAACCTGACCATCTTTATTTCCGACCACCTGGGACTATTGACAGAATCACGCATGTGTTCATAACCTGCCAGTACCTCCTTAAGCGGAATACGTACCTTTCTCCATCCTCCGGCAGGGTTAAGCTTTGCTGTTTTATCATAGTAGGGAGCATCGGCATCAGAGAGATCTATGGTAAACTCAAAGTACCTCTCCTGAGTGTGTGTCTGGATAGTACCGTCAAAATTGATATCCTCAGATGTCAAATAGCCATCACCCTGTTTTTTACAGGCATACCGGTAAAAATCAACATTAGTCTCATAGTTTTTATAATCATCCCTGGCAGGATCCGGAAATTTGATACTGTCGTAGTACAGCGTATCCCAGGTGAACAGTTTTTCACCCGGAATCAGATAGTACTCATCCCTGTTTGCTTTCCGGTCCAATCCAAGATCATCTTTCTGCCGGTAAATATCGGTCCAAATCGCGCTTGTATCCTCTTTATCCGACATCTGATTCGGCGGTCCTCCGTTAAGAGAAATATCTTCTCTCATGTCACCCATCTGAATTTTCAGAACACCCTTTCTGTCAAACCCGCCCACAGCTTTGACCATAAACTCAAAGTAGCGGTCACGCTCCTTGTTCATGAAACTGCTTGAGATCGGTGTCATTATTCCGGCCCATGCCTTGCGGAATCTCCTGATTACCTCACCCGAGGATGTGTCCGGCGCAGGTGTGGCATGCAGCCTGACAACAGTCTCATAAATCTCATCTCCTGCTGTCGGTTTCTCATTTCTGTCCCATATTTCCCTTCCATCCACCCTGTGCCTGGAGTCGACCGATCTGGGTGTAAACCAGTAAAAATCAAAAGCAGGAGGATAAAGATACAGGGAATCGGAATGGTATGGCGGGCTTGACTGAAACCAACTGTCAAAAGTACCGCCGATAGAAAACGGCTGTTTACTCTCCTCAAAATCATCTACATATGCTTCGTTTTCCGTATTGGGATTCATCCTGCTGTGGGCCAGCTCGAAATCAAACTGTATCTTGGAAGAAGCATCAGTTTTGATTAGCGGAATCTTATTAACAAGTGCAGTCATCCATTCCGGTTCCAGATCTATTCTGGTGTTAACATCAAAAAGCACCTTGTTATAAGGCTCCTGCTCCAGCCGCGGTATATCATCGAGAATTTTCGTATTCTGGAACAGAATACTCATACCTGTAAAAGATTTTTCGCCCAGAAAAGGAAGCTTCAGCTCGCCATGCATACCCATGAACAGCTTACGGTCAGGTACAAAAAGAGCCTCTCTCTGATACTCGATTTCCACTCTGTCTGCGGTTCTGGCAAGTGGTGATGTCAGTTCAAGAGTTCCCATATCATAACTGATCACATAATCACGGTCTCTCTGAAGAACCTTGCCGTCTGCAATAACCCGCTCTGTTCCTTCCATTACCCCCCAGCCCAGGTCAAAAACTGTCTGTTTTTTTGTTCCCGACATAATAAGATCGTAGGGAGATCTGTAATTATCAATCCGGTCTACATTGTAACGGTAGACGAACCTGTCGCGTTCTGTCAATTCCGGATTATCAAAAGGTTCATTCCCGAAAAAGCTGGTATCATAGGGAGGAATTATAAGGACACCATTATCTTTGTCAAAAATGTCAGATCTGGTGACAAGCGGCTTTCCGTTCAGAGTCAAACCCAGTATGTCGGAAATATGAGTATTGCCCTGACGTTCCTCCCCGATTCCGCTGACAGGTGTAGTTTCTACCTTGAGGGTAAAATTGGAAAAATCAGGAACTGACAACTGATAAACGTTTCTCCACATCAGGTAAAACCTTGATGTATCCGCACTGGCTGAGTCAATCGGCGCCTCAGTCTTAAGAGTCCAGAGATTAAGAGAGGTGTCCTGTTTCTCTCCTCTGCTGATCTGAGGACTTTCTGTCCTGAGATATATCGCAACATGGTCATTTGCGCTTATAGTTATCGAATCAAATCTTATCCATCCTTCCTCTTTGTTCAGATAATAATGCATGTCCTGAAGAAGCAGCTCGAATTTGTACTTCTGCATGTTATCATCAGTTGTGGCTTCCCTTACAGTGCGGTTGGGCAATTTCTCGATTTCAGTCGCCTGAGCAGGATCAACTCTCCGGTACACCTCCAGAGTAGTTACCTTGGGAGGAGCCTGTGGATTTGATGGAGCACCCTTTCCATACTTGAGGTTGTAGGCAGCTCTGTAAATATTGTGAAGGAAGAAGAATTTGTTTTCCAGATACTGGTTTACTTTGTAAGGGATCCCGCCCTCCGAGCTCTGCCCTGTACTGTTCGATACTGTCAGCTTATTGGTTTCACCCTGCTCATGACTGACAATCGTTGTCAACTTCAGAGGACCAAGCTGTGATCTTATTTTTATTCCAAACAGTCCCGCATGATTCTCCTGGTAACCGGCAAGCCCCTGCCCGGGCATCTGGAATCCTGTATAACCGGCTATCACCTCCTGAATGATCTCATCTTCCAGTTCTCCCGGCCTGGATTCCTTGTACTCGATCTTAAAATTTTTCAGATTGTCTGTAAGCGAAATCTCCTCTTCGCTATTGGCTTTGATATTGATATTGATAAGACGCCCCACACTTCCAACGATACTGAAATTGTACATAATGTCAAAATCCAGCCCGGTGGTGGAAGCAGTATTATCATTCAGGTCAGAATTCATCGTCTTTGAATGGTCGAAGCCCATCTTTATTGTCAGATTCCCGTCAATACTGAGACGCGGGGGATCATTTCCAAGTACCCTCTGAGCCCAGGATGGGTACTGTACGGGAATCTCCCACTGCAGTTTCATGAGCTGGGGCTTTGTTTTCTCCTCCTGCTTCCGGGGAGCAGAAATACCCTTATGCCAGCCCTGGTAAAGGGCGAAATTTTTCCTTGATAAGAGATAATCACTGAGTTCAGGATAGTGATACTCCCACATTGTATAACCCAGAGAATCCTGACGGCGGAAGGTGATCTGACGTTTCTCAAAGTCAATAACCGAAGTGTCTCTGAAAAGCTGGGTATTAAGCTCCAGTATCACCGGATTTTTATGGGCGAGCTGTGATGAGGCGTAAGGCTCTTCATCGAGCGGATGAAAGCCCTCTATTCTGGGCTTCTCAAAACGGATACCCTGCTGTCCGGATGCCACGGAAAAGCCTGAAATAGCTGTAAACAGAAGAATATAAAGAAAGCTGCCTTTAGAGGACCCTGTCACAATTCACTTTCTCTTTTTCTGCCCTTTTCCGGGCTGTATGCAAGGGAGATTTTCTATCACCATCATTTCTTCTTTTTCTCCCCCGTCTCTTTTGCCTCTGGAACATCAGCACAGCAGCGAAATCCTACCGGATTGTGCTGGTTTTGAGGATAGTAGCTGTACCTCTTATCTGAACACCCGCTCTTCTGACCACTCTGGTGAAAACCACCCTGAACATAGTAAAAACTTGTGTTCTCTCTGGCCCTGGTATCAGTCCACTCCATTAGATTTCCCGACATATCATAGACATCGAAGAAACCCCTGCACTCGGGTCTGCTCCCGGATGCCACATAAATAGTGTCATGTGTAGCACAGGCATAGGGCTCGTAAAACTGGCCATAAGGATACTTCCAACCGTGTGGTCCTGTGCAGGCAAGATACCATTCTTCTGATGTACACAGTCTTTTTCCTGCCGCAAAACAGGAATCAGCGGCATGGTAAAAGGAAATATAGGAAAGAGGCATTACACCTTTACGGTTGGGCCATTCGTATCGGTCAATACAAAACCGGGTTGAACCCACTTTTATATACTCCATATCCGGAGGACACACTGAGGGGCTGCTTGCCTGCTCAATCTCATAGAACTCTTCCCGCGTCTCCATCCCTCTGCCGCAGGTGTCCCTTCCCTCATAAACAATCACTCCGGTTTTGCTCATCCTGACCGGATCACCACTGTAAACTGTCCAGGCTGTGTCGCCTTTGAGACGCCACCGGATTACCGCTCCCTTTTTGTTAGCGAAAAACCTGATATCCACAGGTTTACGGTGAAGTCCACCGGAGGGATCGGGATAAACCCACAAACCTAATGTATCAAGTTCACAGGGGTCCCGGGAATCCTCTTCCTCCACAGCTACAACAGAACTGTCTTTTATCGAATCCTCTTTAACCTCCTCAGTAACCGTATCCGCTGTGATTAAACTCACTGGCGGTGCCTCCTTTCTGAGGGGCTTTTTCTCAACAGGTACCACCTTTTCCTTTGGAACCGTATCCACCGGAACCGTATCCACCACTGTATCAGCAGTTGTATCAGGCAAAGCTGCTTTTTCCTCTTTTGGAGGCTCCTCCTGTATAACCTCTTTCTGCTCCGGAAGAGAGATTTCAGGCGGCTCACACCGAAAAAGCCGGAAAACCAAAAATAACAAAAAAACCAGAAATAACAACAGTATCAGCCATATCCGGTTTTTCTTCTTTTTTTGACTTAAGCGCTTCTGCACAACTGCAACCCGTTATCATTCTTACAGTTATCGAAATTGTACCACTATGAAAAGTACTCTACTGGCAGACCTTTTTCAATTACTGCGAGCACTTTCAGAAAATCCCGGGTTTCATCCACATCATGCACCCGGAAAATCCTGCTTCCTCTCAAATACCCCGCGGCCACAGTAGCGAGTGTCCCACATAGACGATCCTGAACTTCTTTACCGGTTATCTGACCTATAAACCTCTTTCTCGATGTACCCAGCAGGACCGGATATCCAAGCTCCGCTATTTTATCGAGACCCCTTAAGAGAGCCAGATTATGCTCGGCGGTCTTGCCAAATGCAAATCCAATTCCCGGATCAAGTATGATTTTGTCCCTGGAGACTCCTCCTTCGATGAATTTCCTGCAGGCATCGAGAAGCTCCTCTCTCACCTCAGAAACCACATCATCATAGCCGGGATTTATCTGCATGGTCTCCGGTGTCCCACGGCTGTGCATCAGCACCATGGTACATTTCCGCCTCGCAGCCAACCTGATCATCTCCGGATCGGCTCTGCCAGCGCTGATATCATTTATCCATGATGCCCCGGCATCCAGTGCCGCCTCTGCTACACCCGACCAGGTGGTATCAACACTTATTGGCCCGCTGAACCGGGCAGCCACCTCTTTAATCACTGGCAATATTCTTCTCTTCTCCTCCTCCTGAGGAACCGGAGAAGCTCCGGGGCGGCTGGATGCACCTCCAATATCCAGTATGTCTGCACCCTGTTCGGCAAGCCTGAGACTATGCTCCACAGCCGAAACAGTTGTATCGTGCTTTCCCCCGTCATAAAAAGAATCAGGAGTGACATTCACCACTCCCATAATCCTGAAAGGTACTTTGATTTCGTTATTCATGGAACAGATATTTACACGTTAAAGTTGGTATATTAAAAAACAAAGAGGCAGGAACAGTTTTTCTGCCCCTACCAGCGTTGTAATTTCTCTGCCCGGGTTCAGACAGATCAAAGATCTGCCTGTATGATATCGGGCATTGTTTTTATCAGTTAATACCGGCAGCAGGCTCTGTCTCCGGTCCTACTGTCACCGTATTTTCAGGCTTCTCCGGTGCTTTCCTCAGAAGAGACCGCGTTTTCTTTACTGTCTGGAGCGTATCCCCGCTGATCACCTTCATGATTTCTTCACGGTCAAGAAGTTCATGTTCCAGAAGAGCATTTGCGAGCATTTCAAGCTGGTCACGGTGCTCAGTGAGAATCTCTCTTGCCCTCTGAGCCTGTTCCTCTATCATCACCCGCATCAGACGGTCGATCTCTTCCGCGGTTTTATCCGAGTAGTCCCTGTGACGGGAGATCTCACGTCCCAGGAAAATCTGCTCGTCTTTTTCACCGTAGCTTAAGGGTCCCAGTTCATCTGTCATTCCGTAATCACAGATCAGTTTACGGACCAGATTAGTGGCCTGTTTGATATCGCTTGCCGCACCGGTCGTCTGATTCCCGAACACTATCTCCTCAGCCATCCTTCCGCCAAGCATAATGCAGATCCGGTCGAGTATATACTGTTTGGAATAGCTGTGCTTATCTTCCCAGGGAAGCGAAAAGGTGACTCCCAGCGCCCGACCCCGGGGGATAATTGTCACTTTATGAAGAGGATCTGCTTCTTTACAATAAATATTGCATATTGCGTGTCCTGCCTCATGATATGCTGTAAGCTTTTTCTCTTTCTCGGACAAAACCATGCTTTTCCTTTCAGCACCCATCATAACCTTGTCTTTGGCTTCTTCGAAATCGAGCATGGTGACAGTGTCCTGACCGAACCTCGCAGCCATCAGTGCCGCCTCATTGACCAGATTCGCCAGATCCGCTCCCACAAATCCCGGTGTACCACGGGCAATAGTGTAGAGATCAACATCAGCACCCAGAGGAATGTTCTTTGTATGCACCCGGAGGATTCCCTCTCTTCCCTTTACATCAGGAACATCCACCACTATCTGCCTGTCAAACCTCCCCGGTCTCAGAAGAGCCGGATCGAGAACATCGGGCCTGTTGGTAGCAGCAATGAGTATGACACCTGAATTCACCTCAAAACCATCCATCTCTACCAGCATCTGGTTGAGCGTCTGCTCCCTCTCGTCATGACCGCCGCCAAGCCCGGCCCCCCTCTGACGTCCAACAGCATCGATCTCATCGATGAAAATTATGCAGGGTGAATTCCGTTTGGCTGTCTCGAACAGATCACGTACTCTTGAAGCACCCACCCCCACAAACATCTCCACAAAATCAGATCCGCTCATCGAGAGAAAAGGCACTCCAGCCTCACCGGCAACACACCTTGCAAGCAGAGTCTTTCCGGTTCCGGGAGGACCTAAAAGCAGCACACCTTTAGGAATCTTGCCACCAAGACGCTTGAATTTCTTTGGATCCTTAAGAAAATCGATTATCTCCTGAAGTTCCTGCTTGGCTTCCTCAACCCCCGCAGCGTCAGCAAATGTTATCTGGGGACGATCCATCGGGTTAAGTTTGGCACGGCTTTTCCCGAAAGTAAATATCCCCTTCTGCCCCGCCTGCATCTGCCTCATGATAAATAACCAGACAAGAATCATCAGTACCCAGGGAAGCGCATTGAGCAGCACATCTCTCACGTCAAGCTTATCCTGCTCGAATGTGTACTGAAATCCGGCATTATCCCATTTGGAAATCATCTCACTGTCAATATAGGGAAGATTGACGGTGAAATACTTGCCAGGCGCATTATTCTTTATGGAAGGAATCTTGCTTAATGATGAAGGATCGGCCAGTTCACCAATAAAAATCGCTTTATTAAGCCCCTTCTGCAATACATCAGCTCTGACAATTTTCACTTCAGGATTTGCAAGTACCTCCTGAAATTGACTGTAACTGATCTTGACTTCTTTTCTGGTACCGAAACCCTCGATCGCACGCAGTGCAAACACAACAGCTATCGCTATGGCCAGCCACATCAGAACAGTCTTGCCAGGGTCCTTGCGCGGACCCTTCTTACCTGTATTTTCCTTCTGCTTTTTCTTTTCAGAAGACACCAGGCGGTCCTCCCTGCTTTTCTGCTTTTTTTCTTCCAAAGGCTATTCCTTTCCGACCGCGTACCGGTAAGACAGCCGCGGCTGAATAACATTTTGATTAAATATACATTATATAGTGAAAAAAGTCTTTCCCCTCAAGAAAACTCTCCGGGAACCCGGCAAGCCGAAATCTTACAGCCCAGGTAAGCCTTACACTATTTCAGGCAGGTGAGCAGAGATGAGATTCGATTCTTATAATCCGGCGAGTTGATTCTGTAACACGACTCTCATGATCTATCTGTATTCCGGGAATCCATACTATCTTATTGCTCTGATTTACTATCACTCCAAGCCCTTCACCAAGCATCCTGGGTATACCTTTACTTACCAGGTATTTTATCACCTGTTGCCCTGCTCTCATCCCTAAAGGATGAAACCTGTCCTCTGCACTTATGCTGCGGTATAAAAGACGCTCTCCGCAGCAGTTCCGGTCAAGCACAACCGACCAATTATCACTCTTTATATTTCCTTGCGGGGGATCATCCTCTGAAACAGAAAACCGCACATTTACATCTTGTAACTCGGTATTGCCCGGCACCGCAATCTCGTACTGGAAATCCCTCTTCTCCACTCTCTCCCGTACAAAGAAGACCCCCTCTTTCCTGGGGAAATAGTGCCATCCGCAGGGAAGAAGATACTCCTTTCCTCTGTTTCGGGAATTATAAAACACATTCTCGACATGAGCACGATATACAGGGATCCTGTTACGTTCAAAGAGCGCCTTTATCCCCTCTCCTGCTTCAGGGCGCATTTCCAGCCCCTCTTTTTTAAGCAGGAATGATTGGTCTGGAAAAACAATTACGAATCTACCGATCCACTTATTGGCCTCCTCAGAGAGAATGCCCCAGGAATCGTGAGCTCTCCAGGCCAGTGATGAAAGGTTCTCTATTACATCGGGAACATCCCTGCTCAAAGCAGGAAGCAGCTTGTGACGTATGCTGTTGCGGCGAAACCGCGTCTCAGCATTCGATGAGTCAGTGCGG
Organism: Chitinispirillaceae bacterium; assembly: GCA_035382965.1. Lineage (GTDB taxonomy): Bacteria > Fibrobacterota > Chitinivibrionia > Chitinivibrionales > Chitinispirillaceae > JAAYIG01. The sequence continues at coordinate 21,026 of DAOTAZ010000013.1, forward strand.
AAAGAGATCCCTTTCATTGAGAGCCATTCAACCAGTTCACTTTTCTCTACGTAAAGCAGAGGCCTGATCACCCCGTCCTCCCTGAGCGGAAGGATTCCCC
>DAOTAZ010000014.1:0-20933 GCA_035382965.1 Chitinispirillaceae bacterium
TCAGGTGGAATTATGGCAAGAGGGCTGCAGTGCGGGGAGTTGTTGATTTCCTCAGTAAGAGGAAGTCGAGTTGCAATTATTGGTATAAGGGCACCGACTGCCCTGTTAAGACTTGCTGATGATGCACGGCTTGAGAAAAGCGCCAGATAGATGTCGAGCTCTTTTAATAACCTGCTCTGCTCTTCCTCACTGACCCATCCGGTTATTCTGAATTGATTTTCCCATCCGTTTTGGTTTATGGTGCTAATGATTCGGTTAAATAAATCCTGTTGTTCAGAATTCCTAACCCCTCCGATCCATGTGAAACGCCATTTCCTGTTAAGTCTTTTCAGAATTGAAAAAAGAAGTTCATAGTTAAATTGAGGGTTTATAAAACCAGTTGACCCCAGGTGGATTTCATGGTCAGATGTCCACTTAAATGGAATCGATTCACTGGAAATCTTTACCGGAAGAGCAAGGACCTCTATTTTGGAAGGATCAATCCTATTATCTGTAAGTATCTTCTTATGGTAATGATGATGAACTATAATGAGATCAGCCCCGAAGTTTTTTCCGAGATGCTTTCTGTAAGCGGTCTGTGCTGGGTGTCTGTAATCGTAAATAAATCTTCGGATCACCCGTAAAAACAACGGTCCCGAAATTTTACTTCTCGCAAATACTCCCGGAAATTCCCGATAAACCTCGTGAAGAGAGACAAGTAGCGGTTTATTGATTCTGCCCAGTGTTCTGAAGAAAAAATCATTTCTGCCTTTGAGGAAAAAAGATGATTCATACTGAAGATGTACCAGATCAGCGGAATCCAGCAGTTGAGTGTTCTGGTGGCTGTCTGAGCAAAAATCATCTGTATCAATTTCCAAAATGTCCAGATGGTTTTTCAGAGAATCGATGTAGTTACGGGCGTGAATTGAAATCCCGCAGCGCTCAGTTTTCGGATAAATCCATGCCACTCTCATCTGCAGGATTCCTGTGCTTCCAGGATTTGAGAAGGAAGCCCGATTCTCTCTCCATAGAGAAAAAACCTGGCAAGACCTGCTCCGGCTCCGCACAATCCGGCAATAACTGCAAAAGGATTGTGTCTGATTTTGCTGGAATTAACTTTTTGAGGTCTTCGAGAGAGATATTCCAGTCGATATTTCCAGAAATTAGCCGAAGATCGGAAAGATTTACGGGGAGAATATTTGCACAGAAAGTATGCTGTGTTTGCAAAGCTGTGAAAAAGGTATCTGTATCTTTTATCTGATCTGCATCCGCCATTGTTTTTACGCAGATGAGTGAGTCTGGCATCAGCACAGTACCATATTTTGTACCCTGCTTTCATCACCCTGAAAGCACAGTCTACCTCTTCAAAGAGGGCATTGTGCTTGAATTTCTCATCGAATCCGCCGATATCAGTCAGTACATCTCTCCGAAAAGACATGTTGGCACCCATTAAACTCACGACATACTGGCTTTTGGAGAGTGAGAAATTCTGATATATTTCACCATTAGTGATATCAAACCATGGAGGTGTTTCTGATTTACCCTCGAATACAGGATCATCTGTAAAACCGGCTGCGGCTCCTATTGACTTGTCAAGGTAGCATCTCCTGTGCATATCAATCAGATTGGCATCAGGTATTATATCGTCATCGAGAAAAATGACCACAGGATTGAACCCGGCTTTTAATCCAGTGTTACGGGCCAGAGGAAGATTTGGTGTGGAAGAGTAGAGAAGACGCACCTGGTTTGAAACCGGAACTGCCGGAGGCTCATCTCCCTGCCAGACTACATACAGGAAATCGCCGGGACGGCATTGTTTATGGATCAATTCAACTGTCTTTGAGACTGAATCCGATCGTTTGTACGTAGGAATTATTACATCAACCGGTAAATGGTCACTATGTGAAAAAGAGACCTCATTGTATGGTTTACGGGCATGGGCAAAGAATGATCCCCCTCCCTCGATTCCGCAGATTATCTCTACTTTATTTGTGATAGCGTTTAAGAGTCTGAATATCAGACCTGCAAGTGGAAGTTTTTTTATCAGCGCGAAAAAAGATGTAAGCAGGAAAAGAAGATAGAAACGGGCATGTTTAAATGCCAGACGGTATTTCTCCGGGTATCCAAGAATCCATCCAAATATACCGGCAGGACTGCAGGATCTGTTCACCTCAAATCGTCTGCAGAGTAAAGCATTAAGTTCACTGGACTGGCGGATTGAATAATGTCCGTCTAGCCTGGCGAGATAATCGATTCCACTTTTTTTCAGAAGAATATTATCGGGCCATCTTTTTCTGTAATCTCCGCATTCACTGTGCAGGAAGAGCTGAGCACCAGGTCTGCAGATTCTTGATATTTCATCAAGAGCTCTTTCCTGATTGGAGAGATGGCCGAGAGCATCAACAGAAAACAGAGCATCGATAGATTCATGTTTGAAAGGCAGAAGATGTAAATCCGCGCAGACAGGAAGCACTTTTCCGGAATTATCATTCAGCCGGGCAGACTTCAATGCCTCAATTGACCAGTCTACCGCCAGAATCGTACATTGGCACCTGTCAATAAACCACCTGCTGTAAGCACCGGTTCCACAGCCGAAATCCATCACTTTGTGAAAGGGAAAGCACTTTGAGGCAAGGTTGTCGACACCTTTACGTTTCAGAGAGATGAAATCAGCGAATGATCGAAGCAAGCCTGGTCTGATGGAAACCTTGCGTGTTTTCCACTGGCCTGACTGGAATTTCCCCCGTGAAAAAGAGCGCTCAGCTCTGGTAGACATTTAAAAACCACTAGTCTTTTTTCGATTTGTAATAATGGTAGTAATATTTGTAATATCCGTAACTGGAATAACGATGTGAAAGATTAATATCATTAAGAACCGCTCCAAGTATTCTCACACCAACATTACGTACCGTGTTTACCGCTCTGAGTGCGATATCCCGGTCGGTATGATGAGATTTGATTACTATCAGAAGTCCATCCATTTTAGTGCCAAGAAGCGTTGCGTCTGTTACTGCGACAATCGGCGGAGTATCAAAAAACACTATATCGTAATGGTCGCGGAAATAGTCGATGATCTGAACCATACGGTTGGAACCCAGCAGTTCGGCCGGGTTGGGGGTGAACATTCCCGCTGTGATCAGAAAAAGGTTGTCTTTCTCAGTGCGTTTGGTAATGCGGTCGTAATCGGGATTCTCCATGAAAAGATCAGTAAAGCCAGGCTCACGTTTGGTGTTGAAGATATGGTGGAGAACCGGGCGCCGCAGGTCTGTATCGATAAGAAGAGTCTTTTTTCCCATCTGGGCGTATGCCATTGCAAGATTGGAGATAGTCAGAGATTTTCCTTCAGACGGACCTGCAGAGGTAAGGACAATTGTTTTCAGAGGTTTGTCAGGACTTACAAATGATAAATTTGTCCTCAGGGATCTGTAAGATTCTGTCGTAACAGAATCATCGCCTTCAAAATTAAAGACCTGTCTGGGATAATGGAGTACAGAGGTGCCTTTTCGGGATGAAGATGAGCGTCGGCGGACCTCCACTTCGTTTTTCTTCATGTGGGCTATATGGGGAATTGTTCCAAGGACCGAAATACCCAGATATCTCTCGATATCATCATTGCTCTTAATAGTGGTATCATTGAACTCGATAAGAAAAGCCAGCCCTAGGCCAAGCGCAAGCCCCAGAAATGCGCCTAATAAATAAAATCTTGTTTCATTCTTCGGGATCGGATCCCGTGGCTTTACAGGAAGATCCACAATCTTTATACCGGCAGAACTTGACGCGCTCCTTATTCTTTGTTCTTCTGCTTTTTCAAGCAGAATGTTATAGACATTCTCGTAAATCTCTTTAGCTCTTTTAAGTCTGAGCAGCTCCAGTGAATGAGAGAGAATGTCAGGATTTCCGGCTTTGTAGGATTTAATTGCTTTTTCATAAGATTCGAGACGCCGCTTGAAAAGTTCAAGCTCTCCCTCTTTGGTCAAAACCGATTTACGCAGCTCCTGCCATTGACGCATTGTTGCCGGATCTATCGGACTGCTGCTCTGGGTCTGTTTGAACTCAAGCAGACGGTTCTCTATATCCTGAATCTCTCTGTCAATTGTTGATACACCCGCCAGCCTGATCCCCAGTCCCTCGAGACGCAACCTCTCCTTTTCCAGCTCGCTTAATTTTGCCCTCAGTTGGGAGTACTCCGGCGAACGCATATTGCTTGCGGGAGTAAATTTGCGCTCCAGGTTCGTGAGTTGTTTCTTCTCAGCATCGAGATCAGCCTGCTTCAAACCGATCTGAGCAAGACCGCTTGCGTAGGCATCCTGAAGTGTCTTAAGCTCCGGTGTTGTCCCTTCATGAATCTGACCGGTTTTATCACTGAAAGTCCGGTAATCCTGCTCCGCGTTTTCCAGTTTTTCCCTTATAAGTTCCAGTTGTTTTTCAATCTCAAAAAGAGCCCTGCGCGACTCCTCACTGGCAACCTCCTGACAACGGGTACGGAATATCTCGGTCCCCTTAAAGGAGATCTGATAAGCAAGGTCACTTGTTTTAGCGCGTGCAACCAGATTGAGAAACGATGTAAAGGTAGTTTTACGAAGGGAGAGACTGTTCTGGATATATTTCAGCGCCTCGTCTTTTGTAATCCTGGGAAAGACGCGTTCAAAATTATTCATCCCTATACTGTCAAGCACAGACTGCAGAAAAGTACGGCTTGCAAGAATACCCTCGTAAAAACTGAGATTCCTGTTAACATTTATCATTTGGTTGACTACGGCACTATGCTCCTCTATGACCAGTGTTGAAGATGATTCGTATATATCTTCAATCTGAAATACATAATAGACTGTTGAGAGAAAAACGCTCAGGAATGAGAGGACTATTATCCAGTGCCTGCGGAATATGACCGCAAGATAGTCTTTGAATCCGGTGTTTGTCTGAAACTTCTCTATTGATATTGAAGTCATATCTATTTAAAAAGATTGGCAAAGGTCTGAATCGTAACAACGAAAAGCAGTGTATTGTTTAAGATCGAAAGTATTGTTTTCCAGTCATACCATTTGGAATAGACAATTATGATATCACCTTCGTAAACTGCAGGTATCTGTTCCATCTGTCCCTTATCGATATAAGATTGAATATCGAGGACCTCCTCAATGGATTTTGAGTTTTCGGGATGGGAGATTCTTCTTACCTTTGTCAAATCTGCCTTCTCTACCGGACCTCCGGCAAGATAAATCACTTCGAAGACATTCATTTTTTCTTCAAGATCGAATAGCCCGGGCTTCTGAACCGAACCGATGACCTTGACTTTTTTTGACCGTTCCTGGGCAAGGACTACCACCATGTCCTCGTTTTCCAGCTTGGGCATGGTCTCCAGTTCTCCCTCCTCCATGAATTTCAGTAAATCATAAACTTCCTCGGTGCCGGGTTTACCCTTGTGGACAATTTTAACACGGGATAAATCAGCTTTCTCCAGTGCTCCACCGGCAAGCTTTATCGCTTCCTGGATGGTTGCCCCCTGAATAGCCTTCACCGGTCCTGGATTTAAAACCTGACCCAGAACTGTAAGAGTAATTTCCGGTTTTTCGACAATTGATACCAGAACAAGAGGGTTATCGATATGACGTGCCAGCCTTAAAGTCAGTTCATTCATCAGTTCTGAGGTGGTTATGTTTGTTATGATCTGATCGGCAAGAAGAGGGTACTCAATTGTTCCGTTTTCATTTACAGTGTACTGTCCGGAAAACTCAGGGTTGGACATAACCTGAATGTTAATTACGTGGCCGGCCCTGATAATCGCACCGTACAACGGAAGATTGATAATTGCCAGAAACACTATTGCTCTGAAAATCTTAGACATCAAAGCCTCACAGGTAAATCCTGCTTTAATTAACCGGCAGTCATGAACACGAATGGATAGGAGACCGTAACATCTCCTTCAGCGATCGGTTCAAACTGCCACATTTTTATTTTACGTATTATTTCGTTTTCAAGCTCGGTATTTCCGGTTGTGTTCTCTATCACCTTGACCATTGTAACACTTCCGGATGCCAAAATGGTGAACCTGACAGTGATTTTTCCTGATAGAGAGGGATCGCGCTTGAGATACTTTTCATAGCTCATCCTGATACTTGTTTTATGAGACGCCACTACGGAGTTTATAACGTCAGAATCTCTCTTTGCATCCGATGATGCGGCTCCCTCGATACTTTCAGGCCGCTGGATCAGAAATTCACCTTTTTTAGCCAGCTCCATCGTTTTTGCGCCACCGACATTTGCGATAAGATCATCTATCTCCTGTTTGTGGGAAACAACCAGGTCCTTACTTTTCACCAGTTTGCGGTTGAGAACATCGACCTCCTGTGTTTTCTGAAGTCCGCTCATGTTGGCCAGTGCGGCATCGAGATCGGTGAATTTTTCCTTCCGGTCTTTCATCGAGCCGAGTACATCAACAACCGAAGGCCCTTTTGCAGTTGTACCCACACCTGTAAGCATCCCCAGAACTCCAACAGTACGGACTTTTTCCTCTACCCGTGCTGTTCTTGCCTGCACAGCTTTCTGAGCCTGTGCACGATTGACTGGTGCAGAAGATTTTACCTCAGAAGACTTCTGCTCTGTCTCTACTTTTGTATCCGTAGGTCCTGCAGCAGGTCCTGTGGCTTTTTTCTCTGTTTTTGGAATGGGTTTCTCAATTATCAGGCGTGCAAAACGCTCAGGTATCTCCTCGATTACTACTTCCACCTTCTTTACCTCTAATTTGTTTGTGTAGTAAATCAGGGCGGAATGAATCAGAATAGACAAAAGTGCTAACAGGAAAAAACGAAGATCAATTTTTCTCCATGGTGTACCACGCAACTGTCTGAGAGAACGGTTGTCAATAATAAACCTGCCGCTGCTTCCGGCAATAAAAGCGTTATTGGTATGACTCACCACTTATTCTCCTCGTTTCCTTACAGCAAGGGAAAAATTATTGAACTCCTGCTGCCCGCAGGTGTACATAATTTTCTTTAAGAGGCGGAAACGGATCTTTTTGTCACCCTGAATAGTAATCTCACCCTTGAATTTGGTTTTACTTGAGTATTGCCCGATTTTTTCAGTCGCTACCTTCCGGTTTCCAAGCCAATTGTAAAGGCCTGGTATAATCAGTTCATCGGATTCAAGCACTTCAGAAACATCCGCTACTTTCTGATCTTCTGCAAGTATGTACTTATTATTAACTATTAAAGTAACTCTCAGTTCGGGTTTTTTCTGTGCGCTGGATTCAGGAAGATCCAGCTCTTTGGATATGGTGACGATCTCGCCTTCTGAAGAGAAACTCTGGAGAAGGTAGATCAGAAGAATAGTCATCACATCAACCAGAGATGTAAGCTGGGGTTTGAAAGCCTTTATCTGTCCTTTTCCCCTGGTTTTACGCAGGCGTTTAAGGGGGGATTTTGACGCAGGAAAACTCATATTGCCTCTTCTGAATCAACTACTCTGAATATCTTGTCCAGATTTGTACCGGTAAACAAGCTTCTGATAAATCCCTGCGGATTTAAAAAAACCAGCTCCCTCTTTTGCTCCTCAAGCAAACGCCAGAGATATACAAATGCACCCAATCCATGGCTGTCAATAAACGTTGTCTTGCTCAGATCTACCACTATTTTCTCAGAATCTGCTTTTCGCAGATTCTCAAGCTTCTTTGTGATCTTACCCACATTTTCTCCTGTGATATCACCGTTTATCTCCAGCACAGGAGTGGATCTGATTTTTTTTATTTTGAGCCTTATCATCCTACATCTCCTGATAAGCCGATGTCAGGAAATTGTGATTCACGGCATATATCCATGAACTTTATTATGTCGTCATATAGAACTTCTGACTCCAGAACAAGTACAACACTTTTCTGTGACGGGTACTGGAACTTGATTGCTTTAAGGAGAACCCTCAACTGTTCAAACTGATACTGCCCCTGAACTCTGGGGACCTGATCCAGTTTCTTGCCGGTACCAACTATCCTGAATCCTTCGTTTGTAACCACGATGGAAATATCCAGTTCCTTGGATTCTGTTGCTTCGCCTGTTGTGCCCTGTGCGGGCGGCAGGGAAAAATCTATTACTGCGATATGAGTGAACACTGCCATGGAAACAAGAAAAGGGATAAGCACCATAAAAAGATTCATCACCGGTGTCACATCCAGATCAACCAGTTCTATCTCTTTACTGACCGACTTGTTGGCTCTCTTTGTGGCAGGAAAAGCTTTGTCCATAATCTTGTCAACATCTATGTCAGCCATAGCACCCCCGGGATCAGGATCTGCGCTGGGCGAAAAGGAAGTTTAAGAGACGGACTGAACTCTCATCAATCTCCTCGATAATGGTGTTTGATTTGGAACCTATAATCGAATACATGATCATACATGGAATCGCTACAATCAGCCCCATAGCCGTAGTGTTCATGGCGATCGCGATACCTTTTGCAAGGACAACAGCTTTTTGTGAGGGATCTGCTGCTGCGAGTGCACCAAATGCTTCCTGAAGACCGAAGATAGTACCCAGAAGACCTAACAGAGTGGAAATATTTGCAAAAAGGGAAAGATAATGAGTCCTGCGCTGAATTCGGGGCAGTTCTCTTAAAGCAATCTCATCAACTGCATTCTGAATCTCCTGATCAGGTTCCTGTTGCTGATAATGCCAGAGAGCAGATTCCAGAATTGCAGAAAGCGGAGTCTTTGTTTTAGCGCAGATCTGTCTGGCCTGCTCAACCTCACCGTTACGTACAAGACGGGTAATCTGTGTCAGAAGGGCTTTGGCGTCGATACGGCAGTGAATGTAATAAAAGTAAAGTCTCTCCAGCACAACTGCGAACGCAAATGCTGAAACAGCCGCGATAGGATACATCCATACTCCACCTTCCTGAAACCATCGGGCTATCGCTTCCATTCTTTCTCCTCCTTATATCAATAAACAGTCATTGGCTTCTTTTTCTGCGCTGAAAAATACCCTGAAATGGTAATTCCCATGGATATGCCTAAACATTGAGTCTATCATTCACCTGCCGGATATGTCAACACTTCTCCATTTCTGCCTATTCTATTATAGGTGTAAACGGAAGCGGGTCAGCCAGATCCTCAAGAAATGATCTCTCAAATTTTATTTCCCTGTATACAGTCTTCTCTTTTGGAAGAAAAATCATCACCTGGGGTTTCTCGACTTTACCCCTTATTTTCACACCGACAGTAAAAGTGATTGTACCGGGTTGCTCGATTCTGTATCCCTGTTCTTCAACACTGTCAGATTCAGTATTCTGAGCATCAGGAGATCCATAGCTGCAAATAGCACAAATGAGAACGAGAAAAAAGAGGGCCGACTTTATCATAACTTTACCTCTTTATGTTCCGGACTGAAATTTTTTATCGACGGGAATTTATATACATCCTCCCTGACTTCTTCCGCAGTGAGCGGTTTATCGAAACCTGGTGGTTTGGGAAGAGACACTTTCGCTCCAACTGACATCAAAAGTAAAGGAAATATTCCATTACCGGTTTGATCTCTGCCTATCGCTCTGATCGCAATGACATTTTTACCTTTCCTGATTTTCCCCATCAGGTCCCAGGAAAGTGCTTTTGCAGCAAGTGTTAATGAGGTGTCCCGGGCCAGTAAATTGCCATTGAAATAAACCTCGACCGGTCCTCCTGATGACAAATAGAGAGTGGCGGAGTGCGGGGTCTCTGCGATAGTAAAGGATCTTCTGAAAAATACCTCTTTAAAGGGCTTGTAATTTACGCTGTCCTCGGGATTACCGGAACCAAGCCACATCGGAAGAGGAGCGTTGTTGCCGGGAAAACCTGTAATAGATGGCTTTTCACTGAAAAAAGCTTTCTGAGCTTTTGCCCAGGTGGAATCAGAGGTGTCGAATCCCTGCCAGTTTTTTATAGAATCAGAAGTACATCTCCACTGTGATCCTGAACTGATCGTGGTCTGGACCAGTTGATCTTCCTTTGAACCGTATTCCTCAGGAAAATTCTGAAAAAGCCTGACATATGCATGTGTGACGTAATCGCCAGCAGCATATTTCTGAGATGTAAAATTTAAGATTGTTTTGTATATTTCAAATGCCTGCTCCTGGAACTTGAGTCCGATCTCCTCGAATCTCACTTTGTATTCTTCCTTCTCAGCCTCGCTTATCCCGGCTGGAAACGGCGGATACTTGAAAGCCGTTTCACAAAGAAGATCCATGCACCGGGCCTTGTTAAAGAGCAGTTTTGCGATGCTGTTTTGAGAATCCCTGACACTGGGATCGTCCAGTTTGTAGGCTTCTGCGATTTTGACAGCCTTAAGATAGTTTGTCAAAGCCTGATCCTCATATCCCTCGATCTGTTTAAGAAGCTTGGTCTGGTAGACAAACCGCTCGTAAGCATCAAAATTTCCCGGGATAGGAGCATCTCTGGCTATTCTGACAACATCACTGTAAGTTTCTCCAACAACAAAGGTTATACTGGTTATGCTGCTACTGGCTTTTTTGTAATATTCACTGAACTCCTGATAAGTACTGCCAAGTTCGAGGCACTTGAGGAACAGATCGATCGCTTTTTCCTGGAATGGAGCGATCTTCTGAAGCATCTGCAGCTTACGGGCGATAAGTGCGAAACCCTCAAGCCGTCCTTTCTCTCCGGTGCTTCTGGCGATCTCTACAAGTGATAAATAGTTCTCACCGGCGGCATATGGAAGATAGGTCAATTTCTCACGGGATTGCATGACATATTTGTCCTCTATCTTCTCTTTTATACCCAGCTTGACATTCTGCTCGTGGTAATGCACGGCTTTATCGATGAAATAGTTCTCGATTGCCTGTGCAATACCCAGCTCAAGCGCTATCCTCTCCTCAATCGATCCGAAAGAGGGACGCTCCTGCTTGAATATCCCAAGAGCAAAGTCCTCGTAAATCTGTCCTATCTGGAAAATCGAGCGGGTTGTCCACTCGGAGATGTTGAACTTTATAACCCGGCTGTAGCACTCTAACGCCTTGTCAAGCAGATCGGATTTCTCTCCGAGCTGCTTTTTATAAAGTTGCCGGGCGCTGCTGAGTGAAATCTTGTTCATTTCAGTATGCCTGATTTCCCCAATAGTAAACATAGCCTTTGCAGCATAATACTGATTCATGGTACTGGGGTTTTTTAGTCTCGTGAATGTTGAAATCGCTTTCTCCAGTTGAATTACAGCTTCCCTTTCCCTGTTTTGCATGTAAAACGCGATTCCGGTCATGCAAAGCGCCTGCACAACCCTGTTTTCATCATTACCGAATCTTTCGGAAAACATCTGGTTGACTCTGGCGACACTCGCCCAGTCCTTGATTTTTCCATAAATCTCACCAGCCCTGAAAAGCACATCCGCTGCATCCTCGGACTGAGGAAAAACCTGGGCCATTTTCTCAAATGCCGCACCCGCCTCCTTCAGCTTTCCTCCATTTTCAAAACAGAATGCCGCATTATACAGGGAAACAGAAGCAAGCTCAGATTTCGGATAGTTGGCAGTGACTTTCAGGTAAGCTTCTGCTGCAAGATCCCATTGAAGCAGTTTCTCATAGCATTTCGCAATTCTGAACTGGGATTTAGGGAGAAGTTCGGATTTATCGTATTTTTGAAGCAGCCGCTGAAAGACCAGAATAGCATGAGACCATTCTGCCTGTTTCTCGTAACTCAATCCGGCATTAAACAGGGCGATGTCGGCTATTTTGGATTCCGGATATTCCAGAGCTACACGCTCATACTGTGTCGCAGCATCCTTGAAACGGCTCTGCTCCTCGAAGCTTTCTGCCATCCTGAATATCGACTCGGCGATTCTGGTCAGTGCTTCCTCCTTATCTACACCGTCAACAGCAACACTGCTCAGCTTTTTGTACCATTCCTGGGCTTTATCGAAATTTTTCTCTTCATAATAAGCCTGAGCTATCATCTTTGTGGCATCCAGCGCGTTTGGACTCCCGGGAAATCTGTTTATTATCTCTTCGTAAACAGCCCGGCTCTGCTCGAATTTTCTGTTATTGTAAAGGAGTGATGCCTTGATAGTGAAAACTTCAGCGGTTTTTGGAGTGTTTGGATTGATGCTGATGTAATTGTCACAAGCCCTTATCATAAGTTCGGAAGCGGGAGAAAGGCCGCTTGCCGGGGACTTGGGGTTTTCGACAGGCTCGAATACTGCCTTTGAACTGTCGGATATTGTCTGTGACAGAGAGTCAGCCTGCTGCCTGGAATCTGGCATTTTTACGGAGGAAACTTTACTGCCGCTGCTGATACATCCGGTCAGCAAAAAACCTGATAACATTAAGGGGATTCCTCTGTAAAACAGGACTGTGCATATCCTGGAAAACATTTCTTACCGCTGATTCCTTTCAGTGCGTTTTTGCATTTTCCTGTTTCAGCAGGTTCTGAGATGCCACGATGGCGTTCCATGCGGCAGTTTCTCTGTATTTACTGTCCGGATATCGTTTGGAAACTGCCATATACTCTTCTGCAGCTTCCGCATAATTCCCCAATGAAAATTTGATCTCTGCGAAATTGTAGTGACACTCATTTGCCTGTGGAGATTCCGGGTAGGCTGAAATGAATTCACTATATGCTTCCAGTGCCGAGGAATAAATACTGCTGTCATTTTTCTGCAGCGCATACTGATGGAATCCGATTGCTCCCTCATAAAGCTGCTTTGAAGCGACACTGTCTGCCTGTTCCTTTACTTCATTATTCTGTGATTTTGCCCAGGCGCTGTTACGATTGTATTTCCTGTAAAAATCTATCTTTATCCGGTTGGTTTCCTCGATACCGATCTCACGTTCTTTAATTGCGAGCAAATCAGATTCAGCAACAGGATTTTTCTCATAGTTGGGATATGTTTTCAGCAGTGTTGTAAGTGTCTTTTTGGCCATATCTGTCCGCCCCTGGTCTCTGTATACAGTACCAAGACGATGCAGGATCTGACAGCCTTTCTTGATATCGCCCAGCTTCTTGATAAACGAGAGAGCTCTCTGCAGACCTTTATCGCCTGTAAGGTCAGTTTCACTGAAACTGATAGCTATATAATCCATAGATTCTTTTTCCAGCAGCGCCGGCCGTTTTGCCGAACCGGATTCGCCGAGACTTACCAGTGCCAGAAATGAACTGATTGCCTTCTCAGGATTTGACAGGCGATATTGGGCCCAGGCAAGTTTATACAGAGCCTCATCAAACCATTCGCTCTCCGGATATCTCATCGTTGCCTGATAACACTTTATGGCCTGGTCAAGTTCACCTCTGTCAAAATTATACTCCCCGCAGTACATCCAGGCCTGAGGAGTATGGACGCTTGTTGGATAAAGTGCAGCAAGGTTTTCCATATAATAAAGAGCGCTGTCAAGCATTGATAAGTCATTAAAACACCAGGCCAGACTGTAATAGGCTGAGGGAATAAATTCCGATTTCTGATATCCATTGATAACAGCTCTGAACTGCTCGATACTCCTGTCATGATTCAACCTGGGTTGATCGGGAGCCACAGGGGGCTTAAGAAGCTTCCCTTCCCTGTATTCATCAAGTTTACTGTTATATTCCGCAAGATCCTTTTCATATCTCTCATAATCCGCTGTATACTTCTTGTTCTCTTCGGCATAATAGAGTTCACCAAGCTGATACCTGAAATAGGATTCATCAGCACTGTCCAGACGGGTGCTTAAAATGGCAGGAAGCTCTTCAGTAAGTTTACTGAAATGCATTCTGGAAATACTGTCCTCTTTAACCAGAAGAGAATCAATTCTGGATGAACAAATCTGCTTCTCCTCCATGTAGCTCTTTTTGAGTGTGGAATCAGATGTTTCAGCAATCATCTCGCCCAGCTTAAGCTCTCTCTGCTTTACAAGGGCTTTCTCCCAGTCGATATACTCTTTCTCCCAGTGAAATTTATCAATAGAAGTAACTGTTGAGAGAACAGCAGCTTTATCAACTATATTCTTGATACGGTTGCGATTCTGCCTGGCATTGGACAGCATTAGACTGTTGACCGATTCCAGATGTTTCCCTTTTGCTTCAAGAATAAGAGAATCGAGATAATGAAGCAGACGCTCACGATCGTGAGAAAAAGCTTTCTCCTGAAAAGAACCGGTTTTGTAATGTTTGCCTAACAGGTCACATATCCTTTTGACTTTATCATAAGACTCATTTATAGATTTGTAATCCGGCCATTTCTCCTGATGAAGTCTGCCTAAAAGAGTGGTCAGTTCCCGGCGGGCATAAGCATACTTCTGGGCGTTTTCCTTTGATTTTTCTACAGCCACTTTTCTGGAAATCTTATCAAGCATCTGTAAAAGACGCTGTTCCTCTTTTTTGAGGTAAACGATTTTTTTCCAGTCATATCCTGCTTTGTAGAGATTTTTTTCGGCTAAGATAAGGATTCCCTCTGCGCCAAGAGGTGATTCCGGTGCCTGATTTATCAGCTTACGAAGTGCGGTCTCAGCTTTGTCATCCTGGCCAAGCCGGATATAACACCAGAGTATACCGAACATGGCCCGGTCAAAATCTTTCTTGTCGTTTAAAATGTTATAGAAAAGAGAGAGAGCTTTTTTATAGTTACCTATTTCATAATAAAGTTGCGCTACAGCAAGATTGATTTCGCGGAAAGCGAAAGCATCCTCGGGTGAGTTGACCTTGTACTTTAAAGTACTTTCCATAATTGAAAGTGCGGTTACCTTATCGTCAATCTGAAGATAGGAACGGGCAAGAGCATGCATCACATGAAGCGAATATGATGCAGTCTTGTCAACCAGTGATGCAAGTTTGAGAAAATTATCCTGTTTTTGGAGTGCCAGGCCGCTTTCCAGCACAATCCATAAAAGAAGATTCTTCCTGCTGCCGCTAAAGCGGGAGAAATCGATTGAATTTCCCTCACTCCAGAGCCGTTCATAATCTCTTAATGCGTAAAGACTCTGCATTCTGTATAAGGTTTTTACCGCCTGTTCACTTTCAGGAAATTTGTCTATTATGGAAAGCACATCATTGTATTCACCTTTAAGAAAATGAACCCGGGCCAGCAGTTTATATAATTCATCCACATTCATCCCGGATTCAAAACGCTTTAAAAGGATGACAAGCTTTTGATGAGCAAGGTTTAATTTGTTCTCCTGAAGATATTTGTGAATTCTGTCTTTCTCAACCTGGTACATTTTAAACAGATCGTCTTTGCTGCTTTTTGACGCAAGATGATCTTTGATATAATTGAGCTTCTGATAATACTGCTCAGATTGTAATCCGAGATTGGCTTTAAGAATCTGGAAAAACTCCTCCTCAATAGGTCCGTTGCTGCTTACTGTCTTGAAACTGAGTCCAAGCTTTCTCATTACAAAGTTGAGCAGGGAATCGCTTTTGTTCCAAAGGCTGTCAATATTATGCTTGACATGGAGCATCTGGGTGATCCGTTTCATATCACCCTTTTCAAGTGTTTCAAACATGCTCTCTACAGGTTCCCCAACGACCATCTCACGCAGTATCTCTATAGCATCGTTAAGAGGGGGCTTGAATGCTTCCACCTCTGAAAGAAGAGAAGCATATTTCTTCTCGATTTCCATGGCACGTGTGTTAAGCTGACTCATGCTCTCTTCATTAAGACCGGTCAACTCAGGAGGGAAGAGGCCAAGGTCCCGGATCTCAGCAAGCACATCGGCAATAGCCGACAGTTCTCTGGAAAGAACTCCGATCTTATACCATTCCGATCCAAGTCTTGTTGTCAGGTTTTCCCTGATTCGCCACTCGTCGCTTTCATCTTTTGACCTGGCGGCAAATAGACAGTCCGGGCACAAGACAAGAATAATTCCTGTCATGAGTGCGCCTCTTCTCAAGAGTTTATAGACTGTCTTTTTCATACCTTCCACCGGGCTTATCAGCCGTTAATCTTTCCTTTTCGGGGCAGCTTTCTTATCCTGTTCCTGATCTGCGCCCTTAAGACGGTTATC
Source organism: Chitinispirillaceae bacterium (assembly GCA_035382965.1). Lineage (GTDB taxonomy): Bacteria > Fibrobacterota > Chitinivibrionia > Chitinivibrionales > Chitinispirillaceae > JAAYIG01. The sequence continues at coordinate 15,916 of DAOTAZ010000014.1, forward strand.
TATATCCATCCACTTATTCTGTCTACGGTTTTTCATTATGAGAAAACTTCTCATCATCTCCGCACCTGTCATCTTGTACCGGAGAGGAAAAGAAATTGATGCGGCGAGTTTCCATTTGGTAAACCAGGGATCGAAAGGATCAGTGACTCCGTATTTTAATTCTTCCGGATAATAACCATCGTCAAGCCGTTCACCATCCTCTCTACTCATGATAGAATACTTGTTCCTGCTCAGAAGTAGAGGAAAGGCAAGAGAGAGCACAATTCCGTTATCATATCTCACATTTCCGCCCAGAGTCAGATACATTGGATTTTCAGAAAAGAAGACAGCGAATTTTCTTCCGTCTTTCTGGCTGACAATCAGTGGTTTTGTCAGATTGTTGAAAGCTTCGATAGAATATATCAGAAAAAAATCGAAACCGTAGCCGCTGTAAATTATCCCAGAATCAAAAATATACTGGAAACACTCAAGACGGTCGGATCTTAATGGAATACGCGCTCCGGCATTTATCAACCCTCTCAGCGGCAGTTTGCTTATCCTGGGGAGAAGATCTAACTCGTAAAGAAATTTGGCATCCATGCTCGTCCCTTCCACTACAAATCCCTCGGGCATGAAACCAATGCAGCCTCCCAGGGTAGGATTGGATTCGAAAAACTGGCGAACGAATCTGATGTCAAGACCGAAGCCATGGAGGCGTAATTCCTTGTTGTTGGGAATTGTAAACTTTGCCCCGGCGACCAGGTTGCCAAACCTGAATTTGTAGGAGAGCATTCTTGATTCAAGTATAAATGTCATAAATTCTCCGATTCCGGCCTGGGCACGGATCTCCGGGAACGCATAGAAATTTGAGAACCATTTCTGCTCTCTGGCTGCTACCGGATCTTCCCTGGAAGGTATGTCATCCCATACAAAACCGACACCTGTAAAGGTTATCCAGATATTTCCCGGCCCGGATGTATTGGAATTGAGAAGCTTGTAAAACGCTTCTCCCCTGTTCCGCTTCTGATTGCTTTCAGCAGAAAAGCATGGAGTCAGGCTGAAACCCAGAAGGATAAGCATAATTATGACGTGCCTGAATCTCATTCAAGATCCTCCAGAAGACTCTCAATTTCCTGCATTTTCTGATGTATCTCCTCACGTCTCTGGAGCTGCTCTCTTTCCTGAGCCGCATCAGGGAGATCAGCTTTCAGCTCATCAAAGGTTATCTCAAAATCGGGCCTGATTGATTTCTGCTGCTCTATGTTTCTGGCCACGAAGTCTTTGTTCTTTTCTTTTACTCTTTCGACAAAAATCATTGTACGGATCGCTTCAGTGTTTGTTTCTCTGTAAAGAACAGGAATCTCAAGTGCAAATGACACATCCAGGTACTTTGCAGGAAGCGGTCTTACCCGTTTGACACTCTGGAAAACAAGTGCGCGAACGGAACCCAGGATGCTTATCCCGTTTAAGATCCTGTACCTCATACCCGGTTCTATCCAGAAGGTTTTCTGCTCAAAGCTCTTATCACCAGCAGTAAAGGCCCTGTTCTTTTTTTCTTTGTAAAGACCAAGCCCGGCATCGAGAATGATACTGTGCTGATACATCTTCCATTCAAGTCCGGCTTTGAAGGAAAGCTGCTCATAAAGATAGAGCATGTCAGGATCATCTGACATGCTGAATGACACATAGCTTTTTAAAGGAAATCTATTGAATAATGCAATCCAGTCCAGATCGATGATCGCCGAAGGTCTGATATAAAAATTGTAATCAGGTTTGCCTTCCTCTGCAGACCCGATAAGGGTATCCTTTGTAGTGGAGAGGTAAAGATCTCCATTGAGACTCATTCCGAAAAACCTTAAATTGTTGTTTCCCGGAGTTGTTATCTGAAGACGGCAGTCAACTGAACCGAGTCCTGTAAAGTTGGTGAAAGATACCCGGCCGCTAAGCTGCATAATTTCGGATATACCAACTGCTACATTAAATGAGGGATCAGCTCTGAACCCGTTTTCTCCATACACTCCCGACAACAAAGCACCAGCCGTGATGTTGCCGTTTCCGGCTACATTGGATGATGGAATGTTGAATGTGCCCTCGTTTCTTCCCCTCTTCACAGTCTGACCCCATGACAGGAGACTGCAACAGAGAAGAATAAGCAGGGCAGAGGAGTAAGAGCGAAACATAGGATTACCTGTTCATTTCTTTTTGCAGTTTTTTGGTTCCGCTTATCACCACCGGAAGAAGTGTTGTCTCATTGAACCGTTTTCCGCTTTTTCTCAACTGTCGTTTAAACTCACGCAGGGACTCGAGATCTTCCAGATTGAAGAGTCTCCATCCGTTATAGTTTCTCTGGTTTGAGATATTCAGTTCCGGGTCCTCAAGCCATCGTTTGAGGGTGGACAATGAGATACGGAGTTTTTTGGCCACTTGCCCGCTGGTCAGGTACTGTGACATCAATACCGCTCCTTTGCTATTGTTGACAAAAAAATAATCTTGCTGATACACAATATATTGTATGTTAATCTTTTTATGTATACATTGGGTTGTATCACCATCTAACTCCTTGATTTTTTTGCAATTAAATTATCCTTAAACCCTGTCATAAACCTGATCATTAACCCTATTCTAATTATACCGCTGTTTCTACTGATGTCAATGTTTTTATGGCCTTTTCTGGGGGTGGATTTTGGTTTCCTTCTCTTTTCGGGGTTGGTATCGGAATCGAGTCTTTTACCTTCAGCGATTATGAAGAAAGAGAGGGGGCTGTGACCACTTGTTTCCACGAAGTGTAGTGTTGAAGAGGTCCAATCTCTGTAGAAAGGTAGAGAATCAGAGTAGGAATGTGCCAGGGTACAGATGATGTAAGTATATGTAAAATGGATTGACCTTGCTGCTGGGGTGGGTAAAGAAAAAAGCAGTATAGTTTTTCTGGTGTTGTTTTACAGGAAACAGAATATGTTTCTTTTTCTGGATCTCTATTTTACCCCAGAGGTGAAATAGGGATTTAATCTGTTAAATGGGTGCCTCACTGATTCACAAATTCACCCCAGAGGAGAATTAAAGACATTACAGCTCTCATCCCCAGTTTTCTTCCCGTTTCCTGATATCTCCACAAAACAAAAAAGCTGAACAATTAAATAAAACCAGACTACGACTTTTTCTGTTTCCTGGCTCTGAATCATACCTATAGTCAGATGACCTTTACCATGCCGTTCTTTCCGGCACATGCGGAAACGTGATCGTTATTTCAATAGATATCCTATCATCAGCATCCCGAAATCATCCCAACCTTTAGAAAATTGCAGTTCAGAAATGGATTTGGATTGGTGGAACACTAATTGCTCATTTATAAAAACACCTACTGAATGGTTTAAATAAGATCACTTTGCTTTCGGAGTTAAGATGATTTCAAAGATTAATATGGTACTGGTTTATTTCCTCATAGCAGCATTACCCCTGTTCATTGGTAACCACTGCTCCTCTTTCGGGCAGCAGGGCAGGGATGCTCCAAAGCTTGGTGCTAAAACTCCCCCCAATATCTCCGATCCCAGCCCACTCAATAAGATCTTCGGGGAGATTGCCGAGAAAACTATCCCTACTGTAGTTTCGGTGATTCCTACTACTATAGATACTGTGGAATTCTTTAGAAACCCCTTTTTCTTCAAAGACACATCAACCTCAACCCCATTTGATTACTTCTACGGCTCTCCGGGAGCTGCTCCGCCGGTAGAGAGACGGGAATACAGACAGCAGGGGCTTGGCTCCGGGGTGATTATCTCCTCCGATGGCTATATTCTCACTAATTACCATGTCGTGCAGGGTGCTGCAGAAATCCGGGTCCTGTTGTCCGACGGGAGAAACTTTTATGCAAGGGTGATTGGTGCTGATTCCCTGGCTGATGTGGCTGTTATCAAATTAAACGAAAAGGTAAACAATTTACCGGTAGCCTATATAGGCAACAGCGATTCCCTGAAACCGGGAGATATTGTGGTTGCGGTTGGAAACCCTTTCAGCTTTACCTCCTCTGTTACCATGGGGATAGTTTCAGCGCTGAATCGTAAAATCGAAGGATCAGAGATGTATCAGGATTTTATCCAGACCGATGCCGCTATTAATCCCGGAAATTCCGGTGGAGCGCTGGTGAATATCCGAGGGGAACTGGTTGGCATCAACACCATGATTATCACCCCATCGGGAGCTTTTGCCGGAGTCGGTTTTGCAATCCCGATTAACACCGCAGCAAAAGATGCTCAAGACCTGATAAGCACCGGGATTGTTACCAGAGGATATATCGGTGTCAATATTCAGGATTTAAATGAATCTGCTGCCAATGCACTTGGGTTGAAGAGCACCCGGGGAGCCCTGGTTTCCGATGTCGTAAAAGGGGAACCGGCTGATAAGGCTGGATTAAAAAGGGGGGATGTGGTTATTTCCATAAATGGTAAAGAGGTGGAGAGCGGGAATAGCTTGCGAAATATTGTGGCATCATTCCGACCCGGTCAAACTGTGCCACTGACAGTCATAAGGAATGGAAAAGAAGTAAAACTGAAAATCACAATTGCCGAAAGAAAATCGACAGGGACTGTCAAACCTCCAAAACAATCGCGGCAGCCGTCTGAAAAAAAAGAGGCATTCCTGGGACTTGAGGTTACAAATCTCACTCCCGAAATCCGTCAACAGCTTAATATTCCTCAGGATGAAAACGGGATTATAGTTATTGGTGTGCAACAATCATTGTCGGATGAGCGGACACTCTTGATCAGGGGAGATCTGATTCAGGAGATCAAAATAAGAAATGAAAATTTCAAAGATATTAATTCTGTAGAACAGTTCAGGCAATTAGTGGCAAAACTAAAACCCGATGACTCAGTGATGCTCCTTGTGATGCGAAGGAGAGAAACCTTTTTTGTGTCCTTTAAGGCCGGTAGCTGACCATCGTTTGTCTATCCGCTACTGTTTGTCTCCTTCATCGGGGTCGGTATCGGTATCGGCATCGATTCTTTAAGTACAGATATCAATATTAAAAAAGGTATCACACAGAT
>DAOTAZ010000015.1:0-20055 GCA_035382965.1 Chitinispirillaceae bacterium
ATCTGCACTGCTTTATTCAGAAACTTAGAACAATACCAGCTTCCGGAATTCCCCCCTCAAATGAGAAATAGAGTTCCCGTATTTTGTTTTTCTCTTTACCACCCAGAATTGCGGCATCGATAAGATTAATTGCCCAAACCGCACCTGTAATGCTTCCCGCTATAGCGGCACGTCTCCTTGCCTCGTCACGCTCATCTACAGCCTTCTCACGAAGCCGTTTATCCTCATCCGGGTCTTTTGAGAGAAGTTTTGTTCTGTTCGCAGAAACCTCTCCGGATTTGACACTCCAGTCAACTATAGACCAGACAGTAAATCCGGCAGAAACAGCGGTGAGCGATAAAAAAATCGTGCCATGGCCGGGGTGATTGGTGTAATACTGTCCCCATCCCGGTGCAAGCAGGCTTCGGAAAATCGATGAGGACACCTGAACCTTTTCCCCCAGAAGCTCCTTTGTGATACCATCAAGAGCCGCAGGCGCAACCGCTACTGATACGCTTGCAAGGATCTCTCCTGTCTCTGTGCGGATAATCCTGGCATTTATCCTGTATGAGCCAAATACATCCGTGATACTGCCTGAAAGTACGGCATCTGCGGCCATGATTTTCCCCGCCTTTACAGCGGTAGCCTCGTCAACCAGATCGGTCTGGGAAAGTTCTATCTCCTGCAGCATTTTCTGGAATTCCCCGCGTTCTACAAGTGTAAACCGGTTCGATCTGTCCAAATTTGAGACTATAATCTCGGCAACAGCCTTTCCCTTTTCAGATTCCGCACCAGCCTTGTCGGAAAAGGGTAAAACCGCCAGGCGAAGCTTTTCAGTTGTTTTGATAGACTGTACGAGTGAGTCACAGAGTCCATCTATAAGTTTTACAGCATCATTTTCTTTGCTGCAAAAAGCATTAATAGCTGCCGTAAAAATTATCATGCGGATTTTGAGATACATTATAACTCCTGAATATTCAGGCCAACGTGGCTTTCCAACTGGGTATTTACTTATTCTAATGTGATTACAGTGGAAATATAAATTAATCTTATTCAAAAATGTAAACGTTCTACAAAATATAGAACCAGCCCCGGTTGATTAGCCCTCCCGAACTTGACTATATTTATATTTAAATGTCATTATCCTTCGCCTGTACCACTTTTAATCCCGGTATACTATGGATAAACAGCTTCCCAATATCTTTACCTATTTCGATTTCCGTAAATACCTGGAAGACTATCGCAGGCAACGGAAATGTTTTGATCCTGGATTTACTCACTCATACATCTGTTTCCGTCTCGGACAGCGAAACTCCAAAAGCTACTTCGCAAATGTAGTAAATGGGACGAAAATGGCGACCGCTGAGTTCACAAACCGCTTTATTGAGCTTCTGGAACTCAATGACAGCGAAGCCCATTATTTCCGGTTACTGGTCAATTACAATCAAACCATGAACCTTGGTGAGAAAGAGTACTACCTGCAGCAGCTCATCAGCAGGAGCGCAACCCAATGCCGCTTTATCACTGAACAGGAATATGATTTTTACAAAAACTGGTATAACAGCACAATTCGTGCGATCCTTGATATTTACAATTTCAGAGATGATTACAAGGCACTTTCAGATCTGATATTCCCATCTGTGTCGGCGACCGATGTCAAGAATTCATTGTCACTGATGAAACAATTGGGATTAATAAAAAAGAATGAGTCCGGTTATTACAAACCAACAGACAAGACCATCAAAACCGGAGAATTTGTCAAGAACGAGCTGATCCGTCAATACCAGATGCAATGCCTGGAACTGGCAAAAACGATCCTGTTATGTAAAACAGAAAAATGTCATGACATATCGACCAATACCATGAGTATATCAGAAGAGTGTATGCAGAAAATCCAGCATAAAATAGATCAGTTCAGAAAAGAGATACGCTCTCTTGTACAGAATGACACTTCCCCTGCCGACCGGGTTTATCAACTGAATATCCAGTTTTTTCCAAATTCAGAAATTATACCGGGAAAGAAACAAATAAAGGAGACGCTCTGAGGAAAGGTCTTTTATAAAAATGAATAAAAAGAATATTACAGAAACAATTCTTGCAATTCTGTTCCTGGTTTTTTCTCTGCCCGTAAACGGCAAAGAAATTATCACGGAAGGTTACGGATATAACAGGGATGCCGCAGTCAATGCTGCTTTACGCAATGCGGTTGAAAAATGCGTTGGAGTGAGTATCGGCTCAAAAACTCTCGTTGAAAATTTCTCACTCGTATCGGATAAGATTATCTCCCATACATCAGGCTATGTCTCCGCCTGCAGAGTAAAAGAGGAAAAACAGGAATTCGGCCTTGTAAAGGTGGTTATCAAGGCTGATGTATCGATGGGTAAACTGGAGAGTGATCTTGCAGCACAGAAGCTCCTTTACAAAATGGTCAACCAGCCCAGGATTATGGTACTCCTTGACGAGCGGATTGAAAAGGAGCCGATGCAGGAGAAAACCGCATCCTTTAAATTCGAACAGGTCCTTACCTCAAAGGGCTTTATAGTAGTTGAGCCGGAACAGTCTGCCCGCATTCAGGGTCTGGATGACAACAAGCAGCTCGCTGACATCGCTTTCAGAAACGGCGCCGACCTCCTCATCCGGGGCAGCGTTTCTGTTGCAAAAGCAACTCCCAAAACAATCTATGGCTCTCAGTTCTACTCTGTTCCCATCCAGCTCAATGCGCGGATAGTACGCTCCGATAACGCCCAAATCATTGCATCACGTACCAAAAAAATTACAAAAAACTCAAGAGAAGAGACTTCTGCAGCAAACTTCGGGCTGGAAAGTGGCGGAGAGGAACTTGCCCAGGAGCTGATCTCCGACCTCAACCAATTCTGGCAGAGTGAAGCCTACAATGAGAGCAGAGTGGTGATTGTACTGCGTGGATTCCCTGTAAAGAATCTTGACAGCATTGAACAGAAGCTCAAAAAAATATCATCAGTACGTGACCTGAAGCTTCGCTATATAGAGGGAAACGATTGTATTTACGATGTTGACCTGAGGGGAAGCATCAACGAATTGCGAGTATCTGCTGTCAAAGCATTCGAACAGACATCGATCGCAGAACTCTCATCCCACCGCATGGTACTGCAAAAAGGAACCGCTCCGAATGAAACATCTTTTAATCCGGAAAAAGCAGAAGTAGAGATCACAGCTTTTAATCTGAAGGATATCTTTCCTGCCCGGATCCGTTATTACGAAAACAACCCGCTGGCCGGAATAAATGTACAGTGTGAAAAGCAGGATGTCCTCGATTTGAAGATCAGTGTGATAATACCTGAAATGATGAATCTGCCCGCAGAAAAGCACTTGAACCATCTCTCTTCAGGACAAACACATGAACTGACTCTGAACCTGATACTTGACCGGGATAAAGTGCTGGAAAACAGCAGCACACGGACAGTTTACGGGCAGGCAGCAGTTTCCTGGTCTGTAAATGGCAAAAAATATGAGAAAAAACTTACCGCGCCGGTTAAGGTGCATGAGAGAAACGCCATGGACTGGAGTTTTGAGGAAGGCATAGGAGGGTTTGTAACTTACGGGGATCCGGTTGTTGCAGACCTGGCAAGCCAGTCTGTAAGAACCGTAAATTTCTCGGGCAATTATAGCCGCGGCCTTTTTCACGGCATGGTGCTCTTCCAGACAATAAATCATCTTGGTATAAAGTATGTAAAAGATCCCTCAGCCCACCAGGGAGATGCCCGACTCGACAAGGTACAGTTTCCTTCCGAGACTATCAGAAGAAAAGCAGGTGACTGTGATGATCTTGCGGTGCTCTACGCATCCCTCCTGTCATCAGTTGGTATCCGCACCGCAATAATCTCCTATTCAGACCATGTACTTGTCATGTTCGATACCGGTATTTTCAGGAAAAACCGCTACATATTATCACTGGATTCAGCGTTAACCGTAGAACATGACGGCACACTCTGGATCCCTGTTGAGACAACCATGCCTGCTGAGGGGTTCAGCAAAGCCTGGCATACCGCAGCCAGGGAGTTTCACGAAGCACTTGCGGAAGGAAACAGGATCACCATAATCGATCTTCATAAAGCATGGGGAATCTGCCCGCCTGCCCCTGTTAAGAAATCGGAAATAAGCGTCTCAATTGACGGTCTGCAAAAAGCAGTCGATTCCGAAGCGGGTAAACTGAAGAAAATATCAGAAGAATCTCTCAGCAGCGCGCTTAAGAAACTGGAACAGAACTCATCGGGAAAAAGTTCCGCAAAGATACTTAACTCAAAGGGCCTGCTTTATGTCCGGCAAAGGATGATTAACGAGGCAAATGGCAGTTTCAAACAGGCCTCTGAGAAGGATAAAGACCCTGCTTTCTCTTCAAACTATGCCTGTGCACTTCTTCTTGCTGGAGAAGAAACCGATGCGGCGAAAATTCTGAATTCAATCTATAAACAGGACACATCCGGGCGAATAGCCGTAAACCGCGCACTTTGCTATTATGTCAAGGCAAAAAGCAGCAGCGAAAGTGAGCAGTTTATAAGCGCTCTGAAGGAAGCTGTGGCAATGATGCCATCCAGTGAGAACCTTTCCCGGTATTTAGGCGTAGATCTGACGGGAGACAACTCTTCCAAGGCAGCGGAAATAATGGATGCAGCCGACGATAAAGAGGTAAATCTGCGGCGTCTGAGGGAATTGATCCGTCAACGCGTGCTCTCCTCTCCCGATTCTGACAGCAGTAAAGTATCCGGCACTACCACTGAAACATCAACCGGCACACGCAACGCGAACAAAGCGCCTGTTGTACTGCCGTATGGGGGGATCCGTGGAGCAGATCCTCAGCAGGTATCAAAAATAGCCGATCTTCTGTACTGGTTTGAATGAGAACATACCATGAAACTGCCTTTTGACATATATAAATTATCCGTAAAGAAACGGCTTCTCTGGGGATTCACACTCTCTGCAGCGGTTTCCCTGTCTGTCACCCTGATTGCCTTCTCCATACCCGCGATTTCCGTGCTTGAGTGGCAGATGTCCGACTCCTGGGCAAGAGAGGGATACGGCCATACGGTATCCAACAATGTTGCAGTAGTGGGAGTCGACGAGGAATTTCTCAACACACATGGCTGGCCACTGGAGAAAGATCTTTACGGTGACTTTATCGATTATCTTTTGGAAATGGGAGCCCGGGTAATAGCACTGGATATTATCTTCGCTGATAATCTTGAATCGTGCGATAAGAATGATTCGATGTTCAGGGAACTTATCGGCTACAGCTCCAATGTAGTACTGGCCTACGGAGCCCGGTTCAGCGATTTTGAGTTTAATGTACACAGACGATCACACATGATTCCATCCCGTTATGCCATAGCCAAAGGCACCATCAAAGGTCTGGAGGCCTCAGGCGGCGTACTGCCCTACAGGGCACTGCTTGACAAAGCCACACACATGGGTTTTTTCAATCTTGCCAGACCGTTTCCCGATGGTATCGACAGAAGAATACCTCTTCTTATCTCTCAGGATTCACTTATTTATCCCTCCTTTGCTCTCAGCGCGTGTTTTCTTTTTGACAGTACCGGTACATCATTAAAAAGACAGGGAAACAGATTATTTGTCAATGATAAAGAAATTCCGGTTGATCGTGAAGGTTACCTTTGTGTCGATTTTTCAGACAGTATACCTGTTTACACCATGACTGATCTGCGCAAGTCTCATAAAGCCTGGCTTCAGGGAAATTCTCCGTCAATCGGCAGGGAGCAATTACATGGGAGAATAGTCTTTATCGGGAACACGGCCTTGTCACTTGGGGATTTTGGCATCACCCCGCTTAGCGCGCGTGAAGGGCTGGGACGTTCACCAAATGTCCTGATGCATGCCAGAGCAGCATCTACAATTCTAAAGGGAACAGGTTTACGCTCAAATGAAAGACCTGCGGCAGTACTCACTTCAATCATTATTATCGCCGCCATTGCGGTCCTTTTTTATCTCCTCTCTCCGCAGATAGCGGTCACAGGAGCATTTCTGATATTCGGATTTGTTTACTTCCTGAGCCGTTATCTTTACTCATCAGGCTACTTCCTGCCTGTACTCGAGGGAATCTGTTCAGGCTCACTGTTTTCAGTGTTCGGTTCTCTTATCGTTTACTTTGAAAAAGAAGTAGACAGGAAATTCCTGTTTAACACTTTCAGTACTTACCTTTCAAGTGATATTATCAATGAAATGCATAAGGAAAGAATCAAGCCGGAGCTGGGCGGGGAGATGGTTTATGCTACCGCATTTTTCAGTGATATAGAAAATTTCACTACAATCTCCGAGCAGCTCTCACCTGTTGATCTGATTTCATATCTCAATGAATACTTTTCCACCATGACCGGAATACTTCTGAACAATAACGGCACACTGGATAAATATATCGGTGATTCCATTGTGGCGTTTTTCGGGGCACCAAAACCGACCCATTGCCATGCATTCGATGCCTGCAGGGCGGCGGTACTGATGCAGGAGGCACTTGAGAGATTAAGGGAACAATGGATGAACGATTCTGCCAGGAAACATCTGACCGCGATAAAAATGCGTATCGGTATAAATACCGGACATTTTGTAACCGGTAATGTGGGCTGCAGTTTACGAATGAACTACACCATGCTGGGTGATACCGTCAACCTGGCATCGAGGTTTGAGGGAGCGGCAAAAGAATACGGAGCTGACACGATTGTAGGAGAGCAGACATTTGACCTTGTGAGACATGACTTTCTGTTCAGGTGTCTTGACAATATCCGTGTCAAGGGCAGATCTGAACCGGTTTTAATATATCAACTGATGGGCTTTGCAGAGAAAAGTGATGACAGGGTAAGGGAGTTGATTTCAAAATATGAAAATGCCTTTGAATTATACAGAAAAGGAGAGTTTGAAAGTGCTGCCGCAGAGTTTGATGGTGCAATTACCCTGGAAAACTCTCCAGACCTCAGAAATCCCTCTTCTGTGATGGCCAAACGATGCAGGAAGCTGATGGAAGAACCGGTTTTGGACTGGGATGGGATTTATAATATTTCCATGGGATAGAACCGGCCTGCCAAATACACAAATTTTTCAGCACTCTCCGACAACATGACCGCACGACAACATGACCGCACGATTGCATGACAGCATGACCGTCGTGCCCTCGTGTTGTCGTATTGTCGTTCTGTCATTCTTTCGTACTCTCGTACACCCGTGTTCTCATATTAGCCTGAAAGTATATTATCCACATGCAAATAGACCTTAAACCATGGATTAATCAGTACATTCAGTCTGTAAAATCGCTTTTCAGTTCACGCCTTCTCTTTATAGGACTTCAGGGCAGTTACGGCAGGGATGAAGCTGATGAGAATAGCGACATCGATATGGTGGTTATCCTTGACACTCTGACAACAGATGACCTTAAAGCCTACGATAACGCAATTTCAGGGCTGCCTTACAGAGACAAGATCTGTGGTTTTTTATCAGGAAAACAGGAGTTGCATAACTGGATCAAATCTGACCTGTTCCAGTTTTACCATGACACGACACCACTGTTTGGTGATCTTAAAACTCTAATACCTCAATTAACCAGTGATGATATCCGGAACGCTATCCTCACCGGTGCATGCAATATTTATCATCTGTGCGGGCACAATATTATACATGAGAAAGATCCTGGTATCCTCAAGTCTCTATATAAGGGAGCAGTTTTTGCCATACAGGCTCTCTACTATTGCCGTACCGGTAACTATATCAAAAAACACAACGATCTCATTGAAAAAGTCAGCCAGAAAGAGCAAATTCTTCTGAAAACCTACCAGGGAATGAAAGGTGATCAGCCCGCTAAGGAGATCAGTTTTGATGAGTTATCGCGGGCTTTGTTTGACTGGGCAGGACAGATAATAAAAGAGTATGGCAAAGAAAATGAGAACTGAGCTTTATGCCCTGAAATTCTGTACCATTATTTTAGTCTTTTCCTCCCGGTGTACTTTTCATAGTCGTCGAAATCGTATCCTGAATGTCTTCATTCTGTCGTATTTTCGTACCCTCGCGTACTCTCGTACTCCTCCCGATGTTAAGCTGGATTTAAATTAATCACCGCTGGTAATCGATCCAATCCCTTCAATTTTCTGAACAATCTCAGGGTCACCATAATAAGTAATATTACCCATACCTTTTATTTTCACATTCAGATATTTATTGGCATTTACCGTTAAAATCCCCATTCCATCGATACCAATTCTGGTCGAATCAGCATCAAGTTTTTTCGCATTGATATTGCCGGTTCCATCAATATCAATATTCAGGCGTTTTACATTCCCTGAAAGATCCATTTGTCCCTCACCGGTAATATCGACATCCAACACTTTTCCTTCTGCTTTTTTGCAATCGATTCTTGAAGTTCCTTTGATTTTTATTCCGGTAAGGTTTTCATTCTTCATAAATACTTTTACAGGAACGGTGCAGGAGACAGAGCGGTCAGGATAAATCTTAAACATGGAACCACTTTTTTCAGTCCTTATGTGTGGCAATATATTCTCTTCTCCCTCAATTTCTATTATGTCACTTGAAGAGGAATCAATAAAAACGACATAACTGCCTTCAAGGTAGAGCTCAGAGAAATCCGGAACAGTACGCTCCTGGGAGATTATAATGCCGTTACCTAACACTCTTGGAGGGGAATTGTTACAATTGAGGAAAAGTATTAGGGGTAGTAAGAAGCAGAGTTTTTCGAGTTTTCTCATATTAGTCAACTTTTAATATGGTCTCAGCTGTTTTTATCTGATTAATGTTTAATTGCGATTATTATTCTAAAATCAATATTATAATATCCGATCTGCATGTGGTTCATTTCTTTTCATTTTGTATTAGTGCGACCTGTTCGTTTGTGATTACTAAATCCTTACCAGCTTTTATCAGTTCTTGTCCATACTCTACCCCACTCTCTTCATCGCCTCCACCCTCATCTCCTTCGGCATCTTCTCAATCGCATATCTTAAAGCTGTCCGGGGCATGACAGCTCTGTTTTTTATCACATAGTCAAAAATCTCTTTCTGGTTTGCCTCACTTGCAGCCTTTAGCATCCATCCATACCCCTTCTGAACCAGATCATCTTTGTCTAACAGCAAGATATCCGCTATCTGAAAAATATCCTTTAAAAATTTACCCTTTCTTGCGGGGATAATAAGGGTCACCGCTGATGCCCTCCGCATCCAACGATTTTCAGATTTTGCCATTTTCTTTAACCGGGAAATGTTGTCAGGATACATTTCCATGAATTCACCAACAGTGTGATTACAGAGGGTATCGCAGGAGGCCCAGTTATTCACATATTTATCAATCCATTTTTCGAATACCTCTATATCCCCCGGTTCAAATTTTTTATGTATTCTGTATGACCAGTTGCATGCCACAAAAGATTCTTCGATAATCCCCGATTGCCACAGCTTTTCACACAAATCAAATATCTGTGACTTCGGTTCATTTTCAACAAGTTTAAAAAGTGCCTTGCTTATTTTATTTACGACAGGAACTTTTACTCCATAAAATTTAATCTTCTCTTTGAAAAAATTCCGGCAGCTTTTCTGTGTTTTCTCATCGACATTTCTTTTCAATTCCGCTCTGATCTTTTTCAGTATCTCTTCCATTTCTCCTCTATCCCCTTATTGCTGTAAAAAGCTGAATATCCGATCTCTCATTTTGATGATCTATAATGGATGCTAAACTGAAGATAACTCCTTTTGCAGGTTTCTGTAAAGCATTTATCAGGGGTTCACATGCAGCATGTATTGTATCCGGCTGGGGTTCAATTCTGAGGGATAATCCGGCTGCGACTGCAGGATGGTAGTTTTGAAGTATCCGCTACACCGGGAAAAACTGAACATCAACAACGAACTGTGAAAAGAGCTTTCGACAACCATCAAAGCATGGTATTTACATTGTTTATTCGTTGTTTACAACTAATCGTATGCCGCTTATACTCTTAACCCTGGAATAAGCTGAAGATCGTAATAAAAGATCTGATTTTGAGAATCAGATTCTTTTCATTCAATTTTCCGACCGGAATTTGACAGGTGAATAGCTTAATATAAATATATCAACAGGGGTAAACAATTTCAAAGGAGGATAACAAACTGAAGTGATGACAATTCCTTCCACGGGTTTCCGATAAAGAACTTGTCTGAAGTTTACATGGCAGCATGTAATTACAAAAGTAATTATTACTTGATATTTTATCGTGCACATGTTAATATTTATTTTTTTTGGTAAACATTCATCCTGACCAACGGTGGTACAAAATGTCTATAAAAAAACCTCTTTCATCGATATTGATTTCATCCGTTTTATTGTTTACAATGTGCAGTAGCAATCCCGCCCCTGTTTATATCAACCAGAGTGATCTATACGGGATATGGATTGCTGTGGAACTTGAGGAATCCTGGTATTTCCCGGAGTCTGATAAAAGCGGCTCAGAAACTGAGACTATCACAGATTCAAGCATGTTCCTCCTCTTTGATTCCGAGAAACTCTCAGAGTTTTCCTACGATCCCGATGATGGCTGTTTCCATTTCGAGTCAAAATCATATTCTATAAGCAGAAACAATCTTTTTGCTGATGGCTTCAGCGGGTCTGAAGATGGCTGCGACTGGAGTACTACTCTGGAGCTTGATGGAAACAGTTTAACTGTCTCCACCACATACTATGAAGAAGAAAGTTATGAAAAGTCTGAAACCACATATAAAAAGTATACTGGAACTTTCCTGCCTGAAAGCTGGCCGGAAGAAATGTGTATGAACAAAAAAGCGAACCGGAAAATATCCACAACCGGAAAAAAGTAGTTCCTGACATCTCCTTTACCGGTTATATCTATACTTAACGATGAGAGTTAAACAAGTCAAGTATTTTCTCGTCTGTAGACAGGGAGTTTTCCAAGATTTTCAATTCTTCTGGTAACAATCAGTTCCTGCCGGCACCAGGTTGAATCCCGGCTTCCCATCAAAGTATCAGTCAAAATCAGTGTTTCACCTTTTCTTACACAATAAGATTTTTCATCAACTCTGAGATTTACATCTTCTGTAACAGGATCAACATTTTCAATATGCAACCCCGGGGAAATATTTCTCAGGATTTTCGCATCAGATTACAGGCACATTTCCGGTGAATGTGCCTGTATGCATCTATACAAGCCACTTTGAGCATTACTTGTCTGACATCCTTATCCCATTCCCTAGAAAGCTCAATATCTGGTCTACCGCATCATCGATATTTTCCATGCTTTTCTGCTGGTACCAGTTTTTTACCATTACAAATATCACACCCTGCAGGAAATCATAGATCCGTGCTGAACTCAAAGCGGTGGTAATCTCCCCTTTTTCCCTTGCATCATCAAACAACCCTGTCATCAACTCCTCAAACTTGCTTTCACCAATGAGAAAATCCCTCTCTATCTCCATCAGATCATTCTGATTCTGAAGCTGGTCAATAAGGGAAAAAACCTGAAATGAATTAAGGGTCAGAATAAAGGGAAAATACTCCCCCCAGACTGTAAATGCGGCAGAGAGGAAACGGCGGATATTTTCACTTATATGAAGCTGTTTATCCAACCGGTACTGAGGATCATTTGTGAGTTTATCATAAACTCTGTTTCTTTCCCTTACAGCAATTGTCAAGAATATCTCATCTTTATCTTTATAGTAACGGTAAAGGGCAGATTTTGAGAAACCCGCCTTTTCCGCGATATCCTCCAGCCTGGTTTCATAGTATCCTTTCTGTGCAAGGACCTCCAGGGCAGCATCAAGAATCAGGCTGGTTTTTGCATCTTTGACCAATTGTTTTCTTTTTTCTCTACAATCCAGTTCTTCCATCGAATTTATCCTTTCACACTGTATGCTCAGATTCATATTCTTCCCTGAGTTTCTTCAGAGACGGTGCCATCCATATATAAAGAACAGGTATCAGGAAGAAAGTAAATATAGTTGATACAAGTACCCCGCCAATTGTTGTGATTGCAAAAGATGCCCTGAAATTTCCTCCTGCGCCTATACCCAGAGCCATAGGAACCATCGAGATTATGATTGCCAGATTAGACATAAGAATTGCCCTGAGCTTTGTTCCGCCTGCCTGCACAATCGCTTCCCTTGCCGATATCCCATCCTCAAGCCTGCGCATCCTTGCATAATCCACTAGCAGTATCGCGTTGTTGACAACCACTCCTATAAGCATGATAATGGACAGCAAAGAAACCATGGAAAGCGTGCTGCTGGTTAAGTACATAAACCAGACAACACCAATAAGCCCCAGAGGAATTGTCAACATGATAACAAAAGCCATTGGGATGGATTCCAGCAAAGCCACAAGCAGCATGAATGTCAGAATTACCGCCAGGACTGCGGCCAGTCCCAACTGGCTGAAAGATTCATTCTGAAGATCCTGCAAACCGGCAAACTTTATGCTGTATCCAGGTTCCAGTTCAATTTCATTGAATCTCTCTTTTAAAGCAGCGATTTTCTTTCCCACATTACCGCTTGTCAGGTTGGCAGAGACCTGTATCATCCTCTGCTTGTCTTTACGTGTTATTGAAGAGACTCCTCCTGTGTACTTCACATCCGCAACAGCCTCCAGCGGCACCGGCCCCCTGGGTGTCAGCACCTCCATGGTCTGAATGTCCCTAACCGTACTTCTTGCGCGTTTATCCAACTGAACCCTGATCGGAAAATCTTCACCTTTTTCCCTGTATATAGCCCCGTCATCCCCGGTAATATTATACCTTACCAGCCCTCCTAACATCTGTATAGTTGCGGACTGGGCCAGATTTGGAGAGAGACCATAATGCTCCAGGCGCTCCCTGTTTGGAATGATGGCGATCTCAGGCTTGTCTCCCTTCCAGGAACTGTTAATATCTGTCAAATCCTGTGTGTTGTAAAGAATGCCGGAAATCTGATCTGAAATGGCAATCACTTTCTCCATCTCTACACCCTTTACTTCGATTACCATGTCAGCGCCTTCGTTCTTTCTCACAATTCCACCCACAGATGTGATACTGATTTTTGCATCTGGAATATCGGAAAGCATCGGACGAATAATATTTATCTTCTCAAAAACCGACTCTTTACGCTGTGTCTCAGGAGTTAACTGCAGCCTGACTTCACCATATTGTACACCGGTGTTTATTCCGTTTCCTCCGATTGAGGAGGAGATCGAAATCAGGTCCGGAAGACCCTTCATCAGTTCCTCCACTTCCAGTACCCGCCTTTTGGTAACTTCGATGGGAGTTCCGGGAGGAAGCTCTATGGCTATAGATATGACACCTTCATCGATCTTAGGCACAAATTCAGAACCCAGTTTCGGTGTTATAAACTGCAAAGTCGCCCAGAAAATCAATAAAATGCTTACCACAACAGTAAACTGGGCAACCCTGTTTGAAAGCAGCCAGTCAAGATGCTTCTTATAGCGTCTTTCGATACTGTAAAGAAGACGATCGACAATATTGGGGCCTTTTCCTTTTGACCCGGCGTTATTTTTCTGCTTTAACAGTCTCGATGCCAAAAGAGGAGTAAGCGTAAAACTCAGGAAAATAGAAGCTACAGTTGCAAATACAATCGTCAAACCTAAAGCCTTAAAAGCACTTCCGATAATTCCCGATGTAGTGGCTATGGGGATAAATACCGCGAGGTTGGTCAGAGTTGACGCAAGCACGGCCATAAAGATCTCATTTGTCCCCTCCTCTGATGCCTTGCGAATGTTCTTTCCGCTGTTACGATGACGGACGATATTCTCTATTACCACTATCGAGTTTGTAACCAGCAGTCCAATCGAGACTGTCAGTGACATAAGGGTAATTGTATTCAGAGACAGTTTCGCCGCACTCATCCCCACCAACGCCATTATCAGCGAAAGGGGCATCGTAATCGCGGCAATAAGAGTAGTCCGCCAGTCAAAAAGAAACAGCAGAAGAATAAGCGCGGTAAGGATTATCCCGGTCACGATATTACCATAGGTATCTTCAACAATACTTTTGGTAAACGTTGATGAATTTTCAATTACATCGATCGAGTATCCCTCCGGAAGCTGCGATCTTATCTCCTCTGCCTTTGCCAGAACCAGGTCAGCGGTTTTAACAACGTTTGCATCCGAATTCTTTGTAATAGAGATGTGAACCGATTCCTTACCCTGATACCTGGCAAATTCACGCACCTCTTTGTAACCGTCCTCAACCGCGGCTATATCCTTTATTCTTACGGTGTAGTTTTCCATTACGGTTCCATACTGCTTGTGAACCGGAATCTGCGTCTCCCGGATCTCATCGAGCGAGCAGTATTCTCCGGAAACCTTTACAGAATACTCCCTGTTTTCACCTGTCACAAATCCGCCGGGAATAGTAGTATTCTGTGCCTTGAGAAGGGCAGCGACCTGAAAGATGGTAAGATTGTGAGCTGCCAGTTTTTCAGGATCCAGCTTTACAATGATCTCACGCTCCCGTCCTCCGATCACATCCACCTTCGCTACACCGCTTATCTGGGCAAAACGGTCTTTTATCTCATTGTCAACATAGCGCCTGAGCTTGTCCGGTGAAACCGGAGCAGTTACCGACAGTATAACAATGGGCTGATCATTGGGATTGTACTTGGATACAACCGGTTTTTCCAGATCTTCAGGAAGAGTATAGAGGATCTGGTCGATTTTGTCCTTCACCTCCATCGATGCAATGTCGGGATTGGTTCCTGCATTGAACTCCAGCACCAGAAACGCGGCTGATTCCAGACAGTATGATGTGACATGTTTCAGACCACCGATTGTGCTTACCTGCTCTTCGATCGGCTTGACCACATTAAGCTCGATCTGATCAGGTCCTGCTCCGGGATAAATTGCCTGAACCGTGATATAAGGGAGTTCCATATCCGGTATCTTATCTACAGGCAGCCTGAAAAACACCACCACTCCGAACATGGCCACCGCCAGAATGCACATTATCATCATCAGCGGCCGTCGAATGCTTATTCCGGCAATGCTCATAGCGTCTCCTTTACTTTTTCACCACGTTAACTTTTAAGCCATCCTGAAGCATCGAAAGGCCCGATACAATAACATGGTCATCAAGGGTGCATCCCTGCACTATTTCATAAACATATCCGGTATTGATACCCAGGGTAACATTCCTTTTGACTGCTTTCCCGTTTTGTATAGAGAAGAGGTATGGCTCATTTCCCTGGGTAAAATTGACAGCCTCGAGCGGTACATACATTGCATCCTTTTTCTCACTGACAATTGTGTGAACCTGTTTGAACATACCGGCTTTTAACAGACGCTTCTGATTGGGAAAGCGTGCGGTTACCTTGAAACTGTGCGCCAGACCGTTTGCCCCCAGCGCGACCCGGTCGATTGAACCCCAGACCGTATCCACTTCCATCAGCATAAAAGACTTCTGTCCCGTTTTATAGAAACTGACAGCCTGCTCATTTACCTGCATCTGTACTTCTATAATCGAAAGATCGGCAATTTTTGCAATAGGAGTTTTTTCACTGATCTTGCTGCCCTCGCTCTGGTAAATCTCAATTATTGTACCTGTAAATGGAGCGAGAACATTTACTCCCACTCTGGCCTGTCCCAGCTTTCTCTTTGCATCCTCATACTGTACACGCGCCCCGTCAACCTGTTCCTTGGAGATAGCGCCCTGCACATGAAGCCTCTGTGCTCTTTCATAAGCCTTCTCCGCGTATTCAAAAGCACTCTGGGCAACATCAATTGGCGAACCGCCGTCAATTTCCATCACTGCCACGATATCGTCTTTCCTGACGACACTTCCTACCGCTACTTTGATCTCTTTAAGCGTCCCGCCCAGACCATTGGCCAGCGTTGCCTCAGCTACTCCCTGGAGAGTACCATTGCACCGCTCGATCCTCCTGATCGTCCCATAACCGATCTTTTCGGTTGTAACCGGTATTCCCTTTTCGGATTGAATCTGCTGGATGGTCTTCGGTGCATTTTCCGCTTTTTTCTGTCCGTTACTGCATCCCGCAAGCAGGAATGCCGTTGAAAAAATCAGTGCCAATCCGGTACCTTTCATTTATTTACCCTCCTGCTCTGCTAATAACAAAGAATTATCCCCGATCAACATTTTTATTCCTGTGATTGCGGCATTGAGCTTATGTACCGCGTTGTTGTACGCAAGCTTTGACAAACTTAACTGCTGCCTGCTGTTGGTAAGGTCAACCTGAGTGATCTGTCCTATCTCATAGGAAAGCGAGGCGATCTCTGCTCCCTGGGTTGTCAGTGCAATCAGATGAAGCGCCTCAGCACACTCCTCCTTTGCAACCGCAAGTTCCTCGAAGCAGCTTGCCAGGGCGAGATTGAGCTGGTTAAGTGTCTTTTTTCTTGTCTCCTCCAGCTTCTGCTCCTCGTAATCCGCCTGTCTGACTTTTTGCAGTTTCTGTCCGCCTGAGAAAATGGGAACAGTTGCTCCAACGAATATCTTCTGGTCATCACCCCATTCAAACTCTTCCCCGGTATTGAACATGCTGACCTTTGAAACCGATGCGCCGGCAAAGACCGTGGGTAAAAAGTCAGCCTTGACTATCTTTGTCTGCCACTGCTGCATCTCGATTCCCTTATTAATCTGCTGAATCGCGATGTTTTCATCAGATAACCGTTTAAAAGCCTCCTCCTCAGTCATATTGAAATCGATAATCACCAGTGAATCGGTTAAGACGACCTCATCAGGATCTGCCTCCATCGATGCAATTGTCAGCAGGTTCCTGACTGCCAGATGCCGGTTTTTTTCCGCCTCTCTCAGTGCTAATTTCGCCTGCTGGAGAGAAAATCTGCTGTTGAGAGTGTCAAGAACATTGCCTTTGCCGCTTTCCAGACGAGCCCTGGTGAGCCGGTGGGTCTCTTCTGCAAGTGCAACCGCCTGCTGACGTACCTCCCTGTTCTGATCAGCCAGCAATGCACTGTTATAGGCATTGGTTATCTCCTTTGCCAGGGTAAGCTTAGCATTTTTGTACTTCAGATCCAATAACCCGTAATAGACCTGAGCAAGTTTAAGCCCTTTAGAGATCTTCCCCTGAGCAAAAATCGGCTGAGTGAGAGTGAGTCCCAGGGCAAAAGTGTTTTTTCCCGGGGTTAAATCCAGATCCGACAGCGAGGAGACAATTTGATCGAACGCACCCGCAATGGTGGCATCGTTTCTGAAACCTGGCTGAGTCGGATCCATAAGGCTTAAAACCCCATCACCTCCCCCGCCAATATTAAAAGAGTAGGGATTATACTGTTTGGGAGCCAGTTTGTAGTTCGCCGATGCCTCGATTGTGGGAAAACCCTTTCCCCGATACTCCTTTTCCATGCTTTGGGCCGATGCCAGCTCCTTTTTTATGAGAGTAAGCTCCTCGGCATGGTCGAATGCGTGCTGGAGTATCTCCTTTTTTGATAACTGCTTAGCACCGAGTGTAAGCGGTATGATCAGAAGAAGAAGGGGAATGCTGCTTTTCATAACAATTCCTCTTTGAGTTGGTTACTGGTGATGACATTTTAATTATACGAAAAAATTGAGTACAAAGCAACTTTTTAGTGACGCAAGAGTCACTTTTCGGAATTTTTGATCTCAATCATGTATCACGAGTAAATATCGTGAATCATATTTTACTTTACATACAATAGGGAAAGCGAGCAGAAATCTGTACTCAAAACAGTACAGAAAATAGCTGAAAACAGCGAAAATCCTCCCGAAATCCAAAGAGAGCCTTATATTCTTGTATACAGTTTCAGCAGAAAAAACAGAGTAACTGAAAAAGGAAGGCGAACAGACAGATGAACAGGTTACCGATTCAGTTTACACTCATTCTAATATTACTTTACAGCCTTTCTTTTTCCACAGACGCTCCTGACGGATTTGCTTCAGTTAGCGACAAGGGCCTCACTACAACCACAGGCGGTGAGGGCGGGGAGACTGTGATAGTAAATACATTGTCCGACCTTCAGAAATATGCCTCATCATCGGAACCTTACATAATTCTTGTGCAGGGCACCATTGAAGCGGTTCCCAAGGGAACAAATGTCAATGTCAAATCAAACAAGACAATTGTCGGGCTGGGAAACGATGCGACACTGTACCAGGGAGAGCTTCATCTTGTAAATGTGAGCAATGTAATAATCCGCAACCTGATTATCAGGGATTCATACGTCGAGGGTAATTATGATTGTAAAGATACCGACTGGGATGGCATTCAAATTGACGAGAGTCATCATATCTGGATCGACCACTGCCTCCTCACCCATAACTGTGACGGCCTCATAGATCTTCGAAAAGCCTGTGATTATGTAACTGTCTCCTGGGTTCATTTCAGTAATCATAACAAGTGTTTCGGGGTTGGATGGACAGATGAAACGGATTTCCGCACAACGATTCATCACTGCTGGTTCGACAGCACAAATCAGCGTAATCCCAGCTTTGATATGGGAATCGGACATCTGTACAATAATTATGTGAGAAAAGTATCCAGTTACGGAAATTACGCGCGTGGTGAGGCGCGGGTAGTGATTGAAAACAGTGTATTTGAGGATTCAAAGAATCCGGTGCAGGCTGATGCAACCGCAAAGCTGTTTATTTCCGGATTGCAGTTCTCCAGATGCACCGGGACACAGACCGGAAATGTCAGCACACCGCCATTTAACCCGAAAGATTACTACGACTATACACTTGATAAGACATCGGATGTGAAAAACCTGGTCATTTCCGGTGCAGGACCACAGGAATGGATCGGAAAACAGTATTTGCCTGTTAATAATCGAAAAATCCCGGCAAATCCATTCCTGAACGCAGTCTCGGCCTCTGTTTCTGAAAATAGGGTGATATCGATCAAGGCAGATATAACAGGCAGGCACAGGTTTAAAATTTATTCCCCAATGGTAAAATTTTAAAAGTCTTTGAAGGAACAAATCCGTCAGTTTACACCTGCAGAGTTCCTTCCGGAGGCATGTATCTGATATCGTTTCAGGGGGAAAAACACAGTCACTGCAAGATGGTTTTTGCTCCCTGAACGGCAGTAAACTTATTGGAGAGGGATATGAACAGAATTACACTCAGTCTTCTGTCAGGTTTGCTCCTCATTAGTCTCACGGTTAAACTGTATTCCCAGATCACCTATGATATGACCGTGGCCAAAGACGGGTCAGGAGATTACACAACTGTCCAGGCAGCTTTCAACGCAGTGCCAAAGAACAGTTCCCAAAGGACTGTCATCTACATAAAAAACGGCACTTATAAGGAAAAACTCGTGCTTGAATCAGACCGTAAAAATGTAACCATTATCGGCCAGAGCCGGGACAATGTGAAATTAACGTATGATGATTATTCAGGGAAAGTCGTAAATGGAGAAACCCTTGGGACAAGCACATCCCGGAGTACCTATATAAAAGCAGAAGGATTCTGTGCACTTAACATTACTTTTGAAAACTCCTCCGGACCTGTGGGTCAGGCGTTGGCAATCTATATAGGAGGAGACAAGGCGGTATTTTACAACTGCAGGTTTCTGGGACGACAGGACACCTGGTATGCCGGCAACTCACGTCAGTTTGTGAGAAAATGCTATATCGAAGGAACAACCGATTTCATGTTCGGCCCATCGACGACATGGTTTGACAGTTGTGAAATTTATTCCTACGGCGGAACAGCTATCACGGCAGCATCCACAGAGCAGCACATAACCTACGGTTATGTATTCCGGTACTGCAACATAAGCGGAGCATCCGGGGTATCAACCACTCTTGGAAGACCCTGGAGACCTTACGCCGCTGTAGCGTTTCTTAACTGTTCGATGACCTCCTGTATCAAGGCCGCAGGATGGAATAACTGGGGAAAGACAGAGAATGAATCCACAGCCAGGTATTCTGAATACAAAAACACTGGTGCCGGCGCGAATACATCGGGAAGAGTCAAATGGGCAAGGCAGCTTACAGATGCGGAAGCTGCCAATTACACCATCTCGAATGTCCTGAAAACGACCTACGCGAATCCTCCTGTAGTTGACAACTGGGATCCTCTGGCGACTCTCAATCTTTACCTGTCCGGTTCAACTGTCAAGTACAGCT
>DAOTAZ010000016.1:0-19936 GCA_035382965.1 Chitinispirillaceae bacterium
TCACTAAAGGCAGTAACTGAAAAGGTGGATCTTGCTGCCCAGTTCATCCAATAGGCACGTGTAAGCTGATATTCCAGATTTATATGCTCCAGATCAATCCTTGGCAGCTTTTCATTGTAGCTTAAAAGAAAAAACGAATCATTTTCGAGACATATTACAGAACTGTCTGATATCCCTTTTAAAGAAAGATTGGAATAAAGATAAAGTGACTCATAGTTTCCGCTTGCAGATACGGTTTTTATGAAATCATTTCCAACGATGTTTTCTGTTTTTGATGCTCCGTAATTAAGCGATGGATTGTATATGATCCTTATCCGTGGTTTACCAGTTCGGAGCTTTACATATCTTATAATGTCAGGCGGACAATGGTAACCACCATCATCATATCTGTATCTGGGCATGAAATCGATTATATCAAAGTTTCCATCCTGAGTCTGAAATGATGTGACAAGAATATTTGTATTTTTAATATATTGTTGTCTGGAAGAAAGGAGGTTCATGGGAATTATGGCGAAATGTCCTCCACTTTGTTTATCAAGGATTGATGCAAACACCGAAGGAGAATCGAAGTAAGGCAGACAAAGCCACTCGATTGTCCCCTCCTTTGAAACAAGCGCCGCACTCAAACAGTTACCAATGACACCATAATCCAGGTTCTCCATTTTCACCTTTCCTCAGAGGATGCCTTAACAATCAAATTATCGGAAATGTTTCCGGTATTTTCAACCTGTTCCTCAGTTTTCTGCAGTTTTGCTCTGTTCATCAGATATAAGAAACATGCTCAGTAAATTCCTCATCTCGGCTGTTGATTCCACATTGAAACATGCTCTTGATGGACCCATACCTACTTTTATTGAATAGGCTTTCTCAGGAAGGCTTGAAAACATATTCTCGTCAGTAATATCGTCACCGGCAGCGAGGATAAAATCCCAGCTATCTTTATCTATAATCTCCATGGCAGCAGTGCCTTTGTTTACTCCAGCATTCTTGATCTCAATTACACGATTTCCTTCCATAACACCTAGATTGAGATTGGATACCAGATGAATCAGAGCATCCATCAACTCCCTTACCCTGATAGAGGCAAGTTCCGGATCAGCATTTCTGTAATGAAAAGCAAGAGAATAATCCTTCTCCTCCAGAAGTGACCCTGGTGTCCTGTCAGCAAAAAGCTCAAGAATGGGCCGCAATTCATTTTTCCATGTATTCTGCTGAGGCACTGTTAAGACCCAGTCCTCTGATGGTTTCTTTATCCATACACCGTGCTCAGCGCACAGTATAAGACCACAGTCTGAAAACCAACGGTCAAGTGACCCTTTGTCTCTTCCGCTGACAAGAGCCACTGTGTTTTTACTGCCTGCATTTATGTTTGTAAGCAGTTTTATCAGTTTTCCATCCGGTATTGCTTTTTCCGGTTTACCGGCAAAGGGCACAAGTGTTCCATCATAATCAAGAAAAAAAAGAGCACGTGAAGCGTTCCTGTATTCTGAAAGGATCTTCTCACAGTCATTACCCGCAAGCCTTTTACTTTGCAGTTTTTCCCTTAGCAACCGGGCCTGTTCAAGTTTACCTATAAAATCATTAGCCCACCGCCTGACATCATAACGCGCGAGCCGTTTTTGCATACTGGTAATCCTGCTTAACTTTTCCTCTCTGCTCATCTCCAGAGCCGTTACAAGTGCATTTGCTATCTCTTCCTTGTTATTCGGATTTACAATAATCGCTTCGCCCATCTCCCTTGCGGCACCTGCCATTTCACTCAAAATAAGCACACCATCTTTCCCCTGCTGTTTAGTAGCAACATATTCTTTTGCTACGAGATTCATCCCATCACGCAGCGGGGTAATTAGTGCAATATCACATGTGTGGTAAAGCGCTGCAAGTGTAGCAAAGGGAATCGACCTGTAAAGATTCATCACTGGAGTCCATCCGATAGTCCCATGACGACCGTTGATAGATCCAATTTTCTCATCTACATGGTTCTTCAATTGTCTGTAGGACTCAACGGATGACCTTGATGGAACCGCGACAAGAATAAGGATCACTTTTTCCCTCATCCTGGGATTTTTACTGAGGAACAGATCAAAGGCATCCAGACGCTGGATAATTCCTTTTGTGTAATCTAATCTGTCAATGGCAATTATAAGAGAACAATTACCGGTTTTCCTTCTGATCGACCTCTCTTCCCTCAAAACTTCCTGCCGTGTGCTTACAGTTGAAAAATGCGTATAGTCAATTCCCATCGGGAAGACATCAACCTTTATAAACCTGTTACGGTATTCAATGGTACTGAATGTGTTCTCATGCCCCAGAAGTCTTCTCACGCTGTTAAGAAAGTGACGTATATAATCATAGGTGTGGAAACCAATCAAATCCGCTCCCAGAAGTCCTTCCAGAATCTCTTTACGCCATGGCAGGAGCCGGAATAATTCCAGGGAGGGAAAGGGAATGTGCAGAAAAAAGCCAATATCGGCATCAGGCATTTTTTCCCTGAGTATTGCCGGTAATAGCATCAATTGATAATCATGAATCCAGATCATGTCACCTTTTTCAGCATTTGCCATAACGACATGGGCATAGAGATTGTTTACATATACATAGGAATCCCAGAAATCGGCATTAAACATAGTATGTTGGGGAAAATAGTGGAAAAGAGGCCATATAGTCTTATTGGAAAAACCATAGTAGAATTTTTCCATATCATTACGATTAAGGTTAACAGGAACACACCTGTTTTCCATTAACTTGGTTGAAAGTATCTGTTCTTCTGAAGTGCTTATATTCTCTCTGTTAAGACCAGGCCAGCCTATCCATAAACATCTCCTGTTCTGGTGAAAAGAATCCAGTCCGGTTGCGAGTCCTCCAGTACTATTGCGAAAATGAAACTCTCCTTTTTTCTTTTCAACAGTTACAGGCAAACGGTTAGAAACCAGGATTATCCTTTGCATAGTACCGCCAACTGGGTTTAATGATGATTGTAGAATAGCAGAAAAGGTTCTTATTACTTCAAACCATATTTCCGCAGGAACTTTACAGGTAAACAAATGAAGACATTTGCTGATAGTACTATTAATATATGAATGTCCGGTATCAAGATCAACCTTTAATCCCCGAAGCAGCTCCATTGAAGTGATTGGCACAATTTGACATAGTAAGAAACTCCTGCAGGTGCACGCAATATGCTATTTTCTCAGCAGGTGTTATTTATACAGACAAGGTATTAAAACTCTTTTATCGGATACAAAAATGCTGCAGATCGATCTCCATGTACATACACTTTTCAGTCTTTGCGGGATTCACACGGTTATGGAACTTCTGGAACGGGCCCGGATGCTTGGAATGAAGGGTCTGGCCATTACTGATCATGGGCTTACCATCGGTGGAAGACTTAACAGCCCCTTCTTTGAACGGTTTCAGTCTCCATATCCGGAAATAAAAGTACTGAAAGGGATAGAATGCAATATCCTTGACGAAAAAGGAACTATCGATCTGCCGCCCAATTTCGTGCAATGGATTGATGTAGTACTTGCCGGGATTCATCCCAATATCGAAAAAGGACTTGGCAGGGAAAGATATACCGATATGGTAATTGCAGCAATTGAGAAAAATCCATCCATTGACATTATCAGTCATCCCAACGATCCCGCCTATCCGGTTGACTACCTAAAACTAGCCCGAAGCGCTAAAAACAAAGGTGTTGCACTTGAGCTGAACAACTCCAAAATCCTTTACAAACGCAGTTCCGTGGAGGATACTATATCACTTATCGAGGCTTGTCGTGATATGGGCTGCTCCATGGCAGTGTGCAGTGATACCCATGCTATTCTGGAACTGGGAAGGGATGACTCTGTAATGCCGCTGCTTGTAAAGGCAAATTTTCCTGAAGAACTGCTTGTTACGCGCACTGCAGAAACGACTCTTGCTTTCATCGACAGCAGGAAAAAGAACAAACACTGTTAAACCACTGTATCGGCAAGCAACTATGCAAATTGCATAACCTGTCTCATTTCGCATAAATCCTGTCTAACTCCTTGTAAATTGTCCTGTTCCGTACATCTTTCCTTTCAATTTTCCTATGCATCATACATAACGGACTGATAGTAAAAACCTGATTTCCCCGTTTTTCAGGGGGTTCTCTGATGGCATATCCTTTGCATATTACAGGTTTCCCGTTTAAGCGTCATCGGGTTTCATTGATATTCTATAATTATTGTTTCTGTTGACTAAGGCAGGAACATTCGTCACACACTTAACACCTATCAAAGGAGTTCATCACTATGATGCATACTCTTAAAACGCTCCGGCGTTTTGCTGTACTGGTTCTGTGTATCACAGTTCCACAGGTTTCGGCAAAGTCTTCTGTGAAGATGCCGTACAAAAGTATTACCGTTCAGAAAGAAAACGGTAAAGCTGTTTTCAAGAATCAAACACTTTATGGTGAACCAGGCAGGCCAAATCTACCCGTTTACACCGTCACTTTTCTCCTTCCTGCACAGGCGGATCTGAAAAAGATCTCCGTAGTAATGGAAAATACCAGAGAGGTTGAACTTGAAGGTGAGTACGAAGTTGATGCCGCGCCGCCTCCCACTGCAGCCGGCAAAGAGGCATGGCCTGCAGGCAGAAACATTGTCAATGGCAAAGATATTGATGTTTACCAGCGGAATGCGTTTTACCCCGCCAGTTATATTGGAAATATTTCTCCCGGAAAAATGCGTCAATACAAGCTTGTAAATGTGACTGTTAACCCTGTTCTTTACAATCCTGTAACAAAAAAGCTGAAAATGATAACTGGAGGCGAACTCACAGTCTACGATTCACCTGAACCCTCATCAAAATCCATGAAGCCCGCCACTGGAGGTATTCAGCCTTTCAGTAAAAAGATTCAATCTTTGGCAGTAAATTTCTCTGATGCAGCCGCTTCTTACGGGCTGTCAAGCCTTCCGCAGAGGATGAGTCCTGCTGCAGCCCCTCTGACAGGCGAGGTCTATGCAATTATCACCACCAGGTCTATTGCCTCTCAGTCAAACCAGCTTCAAAATTTCATCAACTCCAAAACCGCACGTGGTTTCGATGTGCAACTTTTCGATGAAACAGCCTGGGGCGGAGGAAGAGGTGATGAAGCAGCGGAAAATATCCGTGCATGGCTTCAGGCAAATTATATCACCCGTAATATCACTTATGTACTTCTGATCGGTAATCCTCATCCTGAAAGCGGTGATGTTCCGATGAAGATGGCCTGGCCGCGATCCGAAGATGCATCATACCGGGAATGTCCCACCGACTTTTACTTCGCCGAGCTCACCGGTGACTGGGATGCAGACGGTGATTTACTGGTAGGAGAATTCTTTGATGATTTCTCTGCAGGCGATCCTGACGTTTTCGCGGAAGTCTCGTTAGGTCGTATACCATTTTATGGCAATATAGGTGATCTGGATCATATACTGGCAAAGATAATCGCCTATGAAAATGAAGGTTCTGCTACTTTCCATTGGCGGACAAACATGCTTATACCATCTGAACCTCTTGACAACAATACACCAGGTTATCATTTTGCCGAGGCAATCAATAATGATATTCTCTATCCTCAGGGATGGGGGAAGTTCAGAATTTACGAAAAAAATTACGGTGTAAATCCTGAATTGACACCCTGTTCGGAAGCGACCACTTTTCTGACCTGGAAAAATGGTGCATACGGTGCGGTAAACTGGAGCACACACGGATGGGAAAGGGGAGCATCTGATATCATGTCATCACTTGCAACCCTGAATCTAAACGATCAATACCCATCGATAGTCTTCCAGGGAAGTTGCTTGAATGCCTTCCCCGAGGATAATCAGAATCTCTCATATTCACTTCTTAAAAACGGTGCCATTGCAGCTCTGGGTGCCACCAGGGTTTCCTGGTACTATCCCGGGGAAACCAATGTCGTCAATTCCTCATCGGATTTCGGATTTTCATACAATTTTGCCCAGAATATAGTTAAACAC
Source organism: Chitinispirillaceae bacterium (assembly GCA_035382965.1). Classification (GTDB taxonomy): domain Bacteria; phylum Fibrobacterota; class Chitinivibrionia; order Chitinivibrionales; family Chitinispirillaceae; genus JAAYIG01. The sequence continues at coordinate 5,988 of DAOTAZ010000016.1, forward strand.
GGAATGTTTGTCGGTGATGCACTGATGGATTTAAGGGCAAGGGTACCGGTAGGAATCTGGATGAACTTTCTGGTGTTTAACGTCTATGGCGATCCAGCTGTAGGTGTCTATACATCACCCGATAATTTCTTCCTCGTCAGTGAGATTCCCGCCCAGAAGATCTTTTCCGGGGAATCTTTCAGAGCAATCGATCTTAACAGTCATGTGTTCAACTCACAGTTTCCCGATGATCAGGTGACCTGGACTGTATCAGGAAATGTCAATCTTAATGTTACCATAAGCAGTACCAATGTTGCAGAGATAACCGCCGGGTCCCAGAGCTGGAGTGGTAAAGAGCAGATAGCATTTACGGCCACTACACCGGATGGTGAGCAGAAATCTATAACAGCCGATTTTGAAAAAGTCGGATCGCAGATGGTCTACTTAAGTGATTTGAATTGGGTAAGTGCCACTTGCGGCTGGGGTACAATTCAGAAAGATCGCAGTATAGATGGTAATACCATAACCATTGGCGGAGTAGTGTACGACAAGGGAATCGGCACACATGCTCATTCAGAGATCGTTTACCAGCTCAATGGTGCCTATGATCTTTTCGTCTGCACTTATGGAATTGATGATGAGGCATACGGCTCTGCAGACTTCCAGGTTTATGGGGATGATAATCTTCTGTTTACAAGCAGAGTACTGCATCACGGCGAATCAGGAAAATGTGAACTATGGATAAAGGACTACAATCAGCTCCGACTGGTAGTTAGTGACGGTGGTGATGGAATTGGTAGTGACCATGCCGACTGGGCTGATGCGAAACTTGTCAGTGGAATAACCGCTCCTGTGCAGATAATCAATGTAAGCGTTTTCCCGCATGTTATAGAGGGATGCACTGAAACTGCATGGGATCCTGTGAAAATTTACAACACAGACAGCATCTGCTCTCATAACGGGCATATCTGGCGTGCAAAATGGTGGACTCAGGGCCAGGAACCGGGAACAACCGGGGAATGGGGAGTATGGGAAAATCTTGGGGAATGCTCACAGCAGCAGACTTTCTACTATGGCCGTGTATATCCAAGCGGTGCTGTAAGAGTAGAATACAATGGTTCCCTCGTGGTCAATACGTTCCCCGACTCCGGTTACATGCTCTCAAATTTATCAGTCGATGGTCAGTATGTCTCTCACTGGGATGGATACTATACATTCAGGAATGTTACCGCAGACCACACACTTCAGGCTACCTTTGACCAGGAAGCTTACTATTATTTGGGAGTTTCGGCAGCAGGTACCAATGAAGGGGGTTATGCCATCGGTTCCGGCAGCTACTATGTGAACAGGCCAGTACCCATTGTAGCGCTCCCGGTTCCCGGGTATCGCTTTACAGGATGGAGTGTAGATTATGGAAGCTGCACGATCGCTGACCCACAGGACCCGATAACTACAATCATAAGTTCAGATTACTGCAGAGTTGTTGCCAATTACGAAGTGGATAATTCAAATGCCGATCTGACCGTTTCACCGCAAGGACTTGACTTCGGCGCAGTACCTGTGAATACTTCCGCATCCGGAACTATTACATTGACAAACAACGGGAGTATAAATGCACTGGTAACGTCAATTGAATCATCTTCTCCGCTTTTCACAGTTTCACAGGAACTCCCTCTCGAGATTCCGGCCGGAACATCCAAAACTGTAACGGTTGCCTTCCACCCTGTACAGGAAGGAGAGGTAAACGGAACCCTGACCATCACAAACAACCCGCCTTCCGCACCACAACAAATAATCTCTCTGGCTCTTAGTGGAAAAGGCGCCGGTCCCTTCGACTGGAATCTTACTATTACACCTACGATCTTTGCGACAGGAGCTGTTATCAGTTTCCAGGCCGACCCAGCATACGTAAATACTGATGCTGTATTCAATTTGTACCAGATTTACCGTAGCGGTCAGCCCAGAACATTTGTGGAATCGTTTACAAGGACTATCGAGGCCGGAAAAAACTCATTTACCCGCCCTGTCTGGGATTACCTGCCATCAGGATATTATACACTTGAGATGAATAATTCCAGCGGTACCGTACTTCTGGCACATTACTCGATTGAGAAGCTCAATAATCCTATCGATTTCCAGATGAGTGCATCTCCTGCTCAGACAAGCAGCCAGGTAACAATCTCTTTTAACAATCCAAGTCCTTATCTGGTCGGCAAAACAGCGGAAATTCTGTTCAAGAATGGTTCTGAATCATTCACATTAACAACCGAGATTATTGCCGGAACAAACAGTGTGGTTCAAAGCGTCTCCAGTCATTACTATCCTCTTGGCGAATACACTGTGACCCTGATAATCAATACTCAGGAAGTCGGGACAACATCATTTACCAAGGTGGCCAAAGATTACACTCTGGAAGCCTCCGTATCGTCCATTGATTTTGGAGCAGTCTCAGTGGGTGGAAGCAAAACAGTGGAAGTTACATTGACCAACACCGGAAACTCCGCTGCGTTTGTAAGCGCGATGAATGCCTCTGATCCGGTTTTCAGCGCAACACCCGCTGTCCCGCTCTCAATTCAGCCGGGGACATCCGCTGTTATCGGTGTCAAATTTACTCCCGTAACCACCGGAGAAATTGCAGGCACTCTGACGATCATCAATGCTCCAGATGCTCAGGTACAGACAATAATCGTCAACCTGTCGGGAACCGGAGTGTCCCAGTCTTCATCTTTCGAGGTAACCATGATTCCTGATGCCAATGTTATCGGGAACTCAATTTCACCCTCGTTTACCATTAAAAATACCGGAGAAACCAGTATCAGTCTCTCCGATGTTGTCCTCGAGTATTACACTTTCGATCCATCAGTAATCGCAGACAATCTCAGGGCTGATATCTATTACTGCAGTATTGGAAGTGCGAGCGGAAGTTTCAGCAGGCTTTCCCAGATTTACGGATCAGACACACAGAAAGCCGACCTGCAGATCAGATTTACCTTCACCGGCGGGACTCTCGCCCCCAATGCCTCAATGCAGTTACAGACAGGTATACACACTGCTGACTGGCAATACAATTTCAATGAGAGCGACGACTGGTCACATCCGGTTCAGTCCGGAAACAAAGCTCCATTTGTGGTTATCCGTGACAGGACAACAAATGCGATCCTTTACGGAACTGTCCCTTCCGGGATGTAATCCGCTTCACTATAGTGGAAGCAGATCAAAGCCTCCTTTTTCCGAAAAGGAGGCTTTCTATTAATAAAAGAAGAAAATCAGCAATTACAAATGGAAATTCAGAACATTCCACTCTGCAAAAGACTATTTTATCCATCTTTTAAATATCCATTACTGGCCGAAAACAACCTTTCAGCATCATCAAATGTATGAGTGTCAAATTCAAGAGCATCCGTAAAAAGCTTTTTACATTGGTAATGCAAATCCTGCTGATAACTCTTGGCGTTTCCCAGATCACCACCTCCATTCTTCTTATAATTCTCTCACATAACACATTCAAAGAGGGAGAAGAAAGGATACGGGAAAATCTTCTTGATAAAGGCAGAGTGCTGGTAGCCAATAACAGTATCGCACTGCAGGGTATGGTAGAGGACAATGCTTTCCACAGCATAAACGAGCTTGTCTCATCCACTATTCAGAAAGATAAGGATGTGATCTATGGTATCTATATGGATGCATTCTGTCAACCATGGGTAAATGTGACCCCGGGTGCACCTTGCGGCTTGTTCAAACCACTGACCGCTGCCACAGATTCCATGAGCAGATGGGCAAATAAAATCAAAGAAGTAAGCTACAAGCGTATTACCCAGGCCGGTCCCGGAGTTTTTGAGTTTGCTGCCCCGGTAGAGGTGATGGGACAGAGGATGGGGACGATAAGGTACGGAATATCAACCGCAAGAATGGAAAAGTCAATTCATGAACTTAAGAGCGACTTTCTGAAAGAGGTCGCCAAATATACTATCATCCTGGTTGTGGTAAGTTTTCTTTTACTGCTATACGAAATAAGAGTTGCTAACAATCAGGCCAGGTCAATAACAAAACCGATTGATGAACTGGCAGTAGCTGCCGACAGAATTTCTTCCGGCAATTACAATATTCCTGTAAAAACATCGACTGACGATGAAATCGGGCTCCTTGGAAACGCTTTTGAGACCATGCGCGAGACTATAAAATCCTACACTGACAATCTTGAACAGATTGTAGAGGAGCGGACCGTTCAGCTCAACAATTCCTATAAAGAGCAGTTGATTCAGGCGAACAAGCTTGTGACACTTGGAACCCTGGTAGCGGGTGTGGCGCATGAGGTCAATAATCCAAATAATTCCATACTCCTCTCAGCGGGAGCACTTGAGGAGATGTGGGATGACATACAGAGGATAATCGATGAATATGTAAATCAGAACGGGCATTTCAAGGTGGGAGGTTACACCTCTGAAGATATGGCGGAGGAGATGCCTCAGTTGATATCACGGATAATCAATAATTCCAGACGGATAAAGAGTATAGTTGAAGATCTTAAAAACTACGGCAGAAAAGACAGTGGAGAGCTGAAAGCGAATCTGGACATAAATCGGATCATAAGAGATTCCATAGAAATAATTGAAAACGAGATAAAGAAATACACTGCCAATTTCAACGTTGATCTCAAAGAAGGCCTGCCGCTTGTCGAGGGTGTTCATCAGAGACTCGAGCAAGTGGTTGTAAACCTCATTCTGAATGCCTGCCAGTCCTTAAGCGATACAAATAAAGAAGTGTTTGTATCCACAGAATATGACAGCGCAGCTCAGAGTATCATTATTTCCATCCAGGACCAGGGCTGCGGCATGGATAAAGAGACACTGGAGAAAATTTCACAGTCTTTTTTCACCACAAAACACAACCAGGGTGGAACCGGGCTTGGCCTTGCAGTGTCATCCCGTATTGTCAAGGACCACAAAGGACATCTGCAGTTCGAGTCTGAACCTGGAAAAGGAACACTTGTAAGAGTAATCCTTCCTGCGCAAAACAAATAACAGGAGAAATATGGAAGAGAAATCAAAGAACCCGCTTCTGCCAATTCTCATCGTCGATGATGAGTTTGATGCGCTTCAGTCGTACAAATCGCTTCTCAGGTATAATGGATTTGATAACCTGATCCTCTGCAGCGAAAGTACACATGCCACACAGTTACTGAGCAGGGAAAGGGTTTCAATTGTCATCCTGGATCTGAATATGCCGGGACTTACCGGACAGGAACTGCTTGAAACCCTTAACCAGCAGTATCCGGAGATACCGGTCATTGTGATTACTGCGATTGATAAAATTGAAACGGCTGTTCACTGCATGAAGCTCGGTGCATTTGACTATATGATAAAGCCGGTAGAGAAAAGCCATTTATCCGCCTGTATTTTCAGGGCCCTGGAAATTTTTGAATTAAAGCAGGAAGTAAGGCTTCTGAAGAAACAGGTCCTGAGTCGTAAATTGCAGAATCCGGAAAATTTCAATGAGATAATTACCAATAACGAAAACATGAAATCGATTTTCAGTTACATAGAAGCAATAGCTTCCAGTTCAAAACCCGTACTCATAACGGGGGAAAGCGGGACCGGTAAAGAGCTTATTGCACGTGCAGTGTACAAACAAAGCCGTCTTCAGGGCAATTTTGTAGCGGTAAATGTTGCAGGACTCGAGGACACTATTTTTTCTGACACCCTGTTCGGGCACACAAAGGGCGCATTCACAGGCGCAGATTCTCCCCGTCAGGGATTGATCCATAATGCAGAAAACGGAGTACTTTTTCTGGATGAAATAGGTGATCTCGACCCTAAATCGCAGGTAAAACTTCTGAGACTGCTTCAGGAGAAGGAGTATTCTCCTCTTGGATCGGATACTCCACGTCTCAGCAATGCCAGAATCATCGCGGCCACCAATGCCGACATCAGTAGTAAATCTGAAGCGGATCTGTTCCGTAAAGACCTTTACTATCGCCTCGCCACACATCACATTCACATCCCTCCCCTCCGGGAACGTCTGGATGATCTTCCGCTTCTGATGGAGGCTTTTGTGGAGGAAGCCTCTCAATCGATGAAAAAAGAGAAACCGCAGATTCCCCGGGAACTAAGGACTCTTCTTGGCAGCTACTCATTTCCGGGAAACATTCGGGAGTTGCAATCAATGATCTACGATGCAATGGCACGGCACAATTCCGGAGTTCTGTCACTTGAATTCTTCCGTGATTACATTCAAAACAGAAGCGAAAAAAAAGAGATAGAAGAGATTACAGAGGAGTATTCTCCCATTATCCTTCCTCCGGACCGTTTTCCGACACTGAGAGAAGTGGAAGATTATTTGTTCTCAGAGGCTATGCAGCGATCAGAAGGGAACCAGAGTATCGCAGCACGTCTTCTGGGAGTTTCTCAGTCAACTCTCAGCCGCCGTTTCAGGCAGAAAGTTGGAGAGTGACAATACAGCAAAGAAATTGTTGGTATGTTTCCATCTGACAATTTATTTTGGATGTTCATTTAATCATAATCCGGTTTAGATGAAATTGTCTTGTCAATATAACCTTCTTATTACCGCGGATTTCCGGTGATAACTTCCATGTTCTGCTACAAGCAGAATCAATATGGAAATATGATCAAAATTGCACTGAGAGTAATCTCCTTAGGGCTTCTGTTTTCAGCCCCTGAAGGACTCAATGCTTCTGAAAAGCTTTATGTTTTCTATCCATCCGCAACCAGACCTCACATTATCTTTGAAAAACTCCAAAATTCAATGAAAGATGTCCGTGTGTTTGTATTCGGCAACGCCTCGGATTTCCTGGCCCGCGTATCGATGGAACCGCCGGATGCGATTCTCACGAAAACAGCTATTATCCATCAACTCAACAATTACTCAATTGTATTCAGAGGAGCCCGGGGGGAAAACACAGAGGAGGGATATGTACTTGTCTCTATCAAAAGCAGTAACCATTCTCCGGCAGTCGACTCGGAATCAGTAGTAGGTATAGTTGATTTCCTGGGCAGGACTGGAATGATCAATTTTGTCCGTGAAATCTTTCCTGTAATGCCCAGAATCAAAAGAGTAAACAAACCCGAGGACCTGATTCCACTACTTATCTTTGAAATGGCAGATTTTGTTCTGACTGAGGAAAGTAAAGTTGAGTTTCTGAAGACCTTAACAAACCGTCCCCTGGAAGTGATACCGTTAACCACCGGAAAGCAAGGCATAGTGGCTCTTGCTGTTTTCAAGGGGAAAAAGGGAACCGCTGTTATAAACGGATTGAAGAGTCTGCAGAGCGACACAAAACAACTTTTTGGGATAGATAAATGGAAATGATCAGATTTAGTAGACTCTGCCGGTTTTGTGCCATGATATTGATCCTTGCGATCTGCATTCCCGGGATGTATGCATATCCAAAAGATCCGATTCTGATCCTGAGAGGAGAGGGCCAGGAATTCAGAGATGTGCTCTCCGGGCTGACATCTGAGATAAAAAATGACTTCATTATTCATGATATGGTTGTCACTAAAAAGACTGCGATCAGTGATATAGAATTTGAAGTCACCTCAAAAAAGCCGAAGATTGCAGTATTGATGGACAATCTGGCGATTTCCCTTTTCAAAAAATATCAGAGCGGAATAAGAGACACATCACAAATGTTGCCATCGGTTTCACTGATGGGAGTCCTTGTCGCCAATGCCATAGATGGCCTCTCCAATGCTACAGGAATTTCCTATGAAGTACCCGCAATCACCAGTGTTCTGAGTCTTCGGACAGTTATATGCAGACAGATCGGCACTGTGGGGGTAGTACACCGTGAGTTTCTGGAAAATTTCATCGAAATCAACAAAGCATTCTGCAAAAAGGAAAAAATAGACCTGATCAGCATTTCGCTTCCAAATAAAAGCAGGAATATGAAATACCTCCTGAGAAAAGCACTTACAGAACTCATTGAAGCAAGAGGGATTCAGGCTCTATGGGTACCAAATGACAACCTACTTCTCCAGAGCGATTATATTGAAAGTGTCTGGGTTCCACTCACTTCACAGGCACAAATCCCGGTCATAGTAGGTGTTGATGTATTTGTGAATCCGCAGATGAATTTCGGTACCTTCGCTGTCCTTCCGGACCATCTCTCATTAGGAAATCAGGCTGCTGAGATGATCTACAATATACGCGAGAATAACTGGAAAGTTATGAAGAGCAAAGTCGAACCGCCTCTGGCCATTTACAAAATCATCAATTACAGACAGGTACGAAAATTTTTCGGAATCTCCGATGAGGCACTCAAGAGTATAGATAAGGTATTAAAATGAAAAAAAGATTCATGTTTTCATTGAAATTGGGCCTTTCCGCTGGTCAGATCTTTCTGCTTTCGGTTTCAGCCTTCCCGGAAACCCCTTCAGAGATAATCGATGAACTCTCACTTGGAGAGCTTCTGGCTGTTGAGCTCTCCTCAGGATCCTTTCTGGAACTTGATTACAAGAAATCTCCTGTAAGCATGACAATAATTACATCAGAAATGATAAAGTACTCCGGCGCACGTAACATGTCGGAGCTTCTGGAGATATTTGTTCCCGGTTTTCAGTACATGTATAACAAATGGAACGGTACACTCTGGGGGATGAGAGGAGTTGCGAATGACCGCCATACCAAACTTATCTACCTTGTTAATGGCCACAAGATGAACGCACAGGCCAGGGACGGGTTCCAGGGGGAAGTTGTTCTTGGTTTGCTAAATGATATAGAGCGGGTGGAGGTACTCAGGGGACCAGCCGGCGTGATTTATGGTTCCGGAGCAATTGCCGGAATTGTAAACGTGGTTACAAAGAAGACCGGTAATAAAAACGCACAGGTCAACACAGGATTCACAACACCAAGGGAAGCTGAAATCGATGTCACTCTTTTCGGTTCCCCATCTGATAATCAGAAGGTCTCTTTTTCCGCCGGTTATCACAAATCAAAAGGAACCGGTCTTCACAAAACAAAAATTTACGGTAGCCCGAGCTGGCCCTGTCCCGGTGCACCCATCACAGGAGGGGTCCCCTCTGACGGGAGTTACGGCTCCACAGATGGCAACATGAGGGCGTCCTTCGGCTGGCAGATCGACAATTTTGATCTGTATGTCAGGGCAACCAGGCAGATTGAGAATGCAGGGGGGTGGTTTACTATTGATCCATGGCCGGAACTCAATAATCAGTCAATTGATTCCACCGCCGGTAACAGAACTGTAGATGGCAGGATCATCGAACCAGATGATTCGGTATGGTTCAGCACTGAGTCATTCGGCGAGAACCAGCGGCAATATATTTCAGATAATCTTTCTGCTGAGGGTTCCTACAATTTCACCTTTAATAAAAATATTCTGAAAATAAAGTGCGGTTTCGACAGAAACACCACCCGTATCGGAACAGAACAACGCCCGGGATACTCAGCCGCCAATTCTCGCTCATCAGGTTTCATTGCTGAAACTTTCGGAGAGAGCCGCTTTACCCTTAGCACCATGTTTCTCCTTAAATCCGTCGATAAACTCCAGTTTGCTGCAGGGATGGAATACCGGCTTGATCTTATCGGAAAAGACATGGAAGGAAAACACTCCAGAGAGGAAATCCAAGGGTACAAAGTGGTAAGCGATGTCAATTACCAGACACTCTCCCTTTTTTCCGAAGGGTTCTTTGATATAACAGATAAATTTGGAATCGACCTGGGTGGCAGACTTGACTTCCACACCCGGGCTTTTATGGCAAATCCCAAAATCGCTCTGGTATTCAACCCTTGGCACAATCACTTCTTCAAACTCATTTACCAAACTGCTTCCAATAACGGAAGCGCAGATAACTATGAGTACAATCGCAACCATTTTGATCCTGAAACAGGTGATATCAGAACCGGCCCCTCATTTGAGAGATCAAGGTTAAAACCGAACAGTTACACTGATATTCTTCCTACGGTACCGTCTGTCGAGGAACTTCACTCTCTGAAACCGGAAAAGGTCCGCTCGATTGAACTGACATCCACTCACTCAATCGGAGATTTCTTCACAATTACACCTTCTGCCGCACTTGGACAGGTAACAAATCTATTTGGATGGTCACAGGTACTTTTCAGAGTCACTACCATCCCATATCTTATCAGTTTAAACTGTTTTAAAGCAAAAAGCCCTTAATATTCAGCATTTTATAACTCATTTCTGTTTTAGGAAGTTCACACATTTTGATTTACAATGATTGTAATTGATATACTGCTGTCCCATAGAATTCTCTTAAAATAGTGCCAAATAAAGTTGTTGAGGTTGCATACACATTCGAAGTTGTTTCTCTGCTGTCCCACAACAATCAAGCACACTCTGTAATGCCAGTCTGTTCCATAATATACCACGTAATACTGTAAATAAACGGGCAAAGGTCCCTTTCCATTTACTTGTATACGCAATAAATCTCATTAGAACATAGGTCAGCAATGCCATCCATATTTGCCATTGTACTGCATTTTCATTATACCCAAGGAAATCGGAGAGCTTGAGTGTCTGCTTTAGCTGCTTAAAAAATATTTCGATATCCCAACGGGCTTTATAAAGATCACAGATCGTTGATGCTGCAAGCTCAAAATCATCGGTAATAAATTCCATTCTAACTATCTTACCATCTCTGATTACATCAGCGATAATCAAACGGAAACATTCGGGATACAATTGACTGCTCTTGATTCCAGTTAGTTTTATCTTTGCATCTACAATGATACTTCTATTCGTGATCTTTAATTTTTTCACTATTCTATAGGCCATATTTGTTTTCGATCTGCTAATCCAAAGAATTCCCCGTTGCATAAGCTCGAAGAGATGTGAAAAATCAACATACGCTTTATCAAATACGACAAATTCTCCATCTTTAAGCCCGCTGCACAATGTTTTTGCCATTACAGCATCATGGGACTTGGCATTTTTGACTACGGCGAATCTTGGAAGAAATGTCTGAGCATCAAGAAGCATATGGCATTTTGCGGCTGCCTTACGGCGACGATGTTTCGCCCAGCTCATACAATTAGCGAATAGCTGTATAGTTGTAGAATCAACCAGATTAATTGTCCGTTTGATTTTCCGTGGTAATTTGAATGTGGTATCAATTCGACCGAACTGTGGAAACCTATTGGTTAAATAACGAAGGACTTCGTGGAATAATTCTTTGGCCATGGATGCAGGGCGAACACGATTAGCATGCGATAATCCATTACGACTTGGTGGTGTAGCATTACGCAGTGTCGATAGCGCACCTTTATGAAATCGCAAAGTATCTGCAATATCATTAAGACTCAAAGCATGTGACTGGTGAGCAAAAAGCATTGAAACAACATGACTCCATGCTGAAAATGTTCGGCATCGTTTTTCTACATCGTGCTTCCGGGCAAGTTTGGGTACAAGATATGATGGAATCATTTCCACAATCTGCTTGAAAATAGTAAATTTATGTTTGGCTGGTTGCATTAGACACTCCTGTTAAAGTTTGTAGTAGAACCTTAACATGTCATGTGACCAGCTACTTTGTCAACTTTTCTGAAAACCTATGGGATGGTAGTGTTTCAGAGTGATAAATGCGGGAAAGTACAATTACGGCAATTTCGATCTTGACTGTAAACTTGAAACAAGATTTATAGTTTTCGGAGGAAATCATACTTTACAGCGTCCTGTTTTTACAGATAGCAGATCTCATGACAGATATTTTATCCAGCCCCACTATGATAGATCCAGTGATACCTGGTATGATACCACAAGTCAGGGCAGGTATTACCCGGTGTCTGATGGTACCTATGATACCGTTAGAGTAAACCTTGTCAGTGATGGAATTACAGTTGACGGCAGGAATTTTCTCAATCTCTCAACCAATACAACCAAATTTTACCTTACTGTAAAACCACTCCCCTGGATAGTATTCAATACCAACCTCCGCCTCTTATGGGGATTACCGGGAAGAAAAAGCCTTTACGACAGGGATGAAAAGGATGGTTACAATTACCTGGATATCCAGAATGGCAGTTTCTCTGAGCGTCTCCGCGGAGTTCCAAAAAAACTGAACGCCAGCCTGCATTTTTTTCTTCCCGAGGACATCACCCTCTCTATATTTGCGTATGATATTCTTGGAATAGATCGCAAATCAGACAAATCCGGGTATGACAGTTACGTGATTAATACTATCAGATGGCAACAGATGGCCAACCCGGAGCAGAAGGATATCGCATCTACAGACCAGCAGTCCTTTGGGTTTACGATTTCTAAAGGTTTTTAAGATTAATCCTTTTCCTGGAGCTTCCGACTTCAGAAAACACCTGTCCGCCGGCATCAGGCTCACTCCTTGAACAATCCGGTTCTTAAGTAATTCCCTCTTCCGGTCGGCCACTCAAGCCTGCCTGACTTTGCAGATGGTACATCGAAAATCTGTACTCCCCCTGCTCCCTTCCCAATCGTATCTTTGAGCGAAACTATTATCTCCAGAACCCCATCATTATCGACATCAGCTATTGTCGGCGCAGCCATCGATCCACGCTTTTCAAGAGGCACCCTGTGGAGCAGTTTTCCATCGCTGCTTAAAATTACCAGATGAGACTTCCCATTTTCTGTCGAATATGTGCAGAAAACAATCTCCGAAACCCCGTCATTGTTGAGATCCCCCGCTGCAGCCTCACTGCACCCTATAAACGGTGACCCGCTTTTGTCAAATTGCACCTTCCACAAAATTGCCCCGTCAGGACCGAAGCAATAGAGATTTCCATCATAGGAAGGTGCTATTATATGTGGCCTTCCTGTATTCATGGTGAAAATGCATGGTGATGGAGCAACCTGAACGATGTTGTCCTGGTAACCGGTGTAAAGCGGCATACCTGTTGTAACCGGCTTTTCCAGCCCCGGGACTCTTGTCATGTCCGGATTTAATATCCATAGACTGTTTCCCCGGTTTTTATACTCTCCGGCACGCTCATGGTCCGAAAACAGTATAATCTCAGGTAAACCATCAAAATCAACATCTGCAAAAACAGGCGGTGAATCTGTGAACTCATCCCTGTCGTTTCCATCACTACCCCACCCCTGTGCCGCAAGCGCAATATCATGAAACATAGGAACCGAGCTGGCATATTTACCCTTGAAAAATCCTGAGGCTGTAAATTCCGATCCATCGGACCGCATGATTCCTATGTGACAGATATCATAGGTGCTTACGATATCTTTCATCCCGTCGCCATCGAGGTCCGCAATGCCGATGTTCTGGTTGTAACCGCCAAAATCGTTGCGGGCAGTTCTGTCCTGTACCTGCGGCCACCCGCTCAAAACTGTTCCATCTATCCTCCAGATATTTGTTACCGGTCCTTTGGATGTCTTCACAACACAGATTTCATACCGGTTGTCATTGTCAAGATCACCTGCAGCCAGTGACCTTATTTCATCACCAGAACCTGGAAACGACTGTGGCCACCCGGCCTTCAGGTTCCCCTGGTGATCATAAACCGCGACCAGATTGCCATACACTACCGCAATCTCACCCAGTCCATCATGGTCAAGATCACCAACCACAGGGGAACAGTACATACGGCGGGATCCGTGATCGTTGGCAGATGATCCATTTTCCCCTGCCGGTGCTCTCCATTTCAGTTTATTGTCTGCTCCCCAGACGTAAAGTACACTGTGCCGCGATGCTATTATCTCATTGCTGCCATCATTATCGAGATCATAGACCGCAGGTGAGGCAAACCAGTTCTCATCCCAGCTCGCAGGAAGTGTAACCCTGAGTACCGGTCTGGATACCGAACTTGGAATCTCTTCCATTGACTGAAGACCGGGACCAATTGATAGGTCGGTTGAACAGAAAAGCATCAAAAGAATGGTAAGGTGCGACAGAATAAGGATATTCTTCATAATGGCAAATATAGTATAGAAAAAAAGGGTCTATCCGGATTTCCCAAACAGTGTAGTTAGATGAGTTCTTTGACATATA
>DAOTAZ010000017.1:0-19518 GCA_035382965.1 Chitinispirillaceae bacterium
CGGGTTTTGGAATAGTAAAGGTCTGAACCGTTTAGAGAGTCATACTGAAGTGAATCGGGATTTTTCTTTTCTGCTACTAGTTCTGCAGGCCTGGAGGGAAATGAGTCGGGTTTTTCTTCTACTACGATTTTCTGAATCCCCCTTGAGTTTTCAATATTAAGGGAGAAATACCCCACAACAATAAAACCGACTACAAAAAAGGTGACAGAGAAAACTGTCTTCTTGAAAACCGGGAAGAAACCAATAGATGTGAAGTGTTTTTTGGGGGTTGAGCAAACCCTTTTTATCTCTGCATCGACTTTCTCTGACGGGGTTTCACCCAGAATTTCGGGCGTAAAGAAAGAGGCCTGTTCTTTACGATAGCTTTCGTACTCAGATCTGCACTCCTCACAGCCGGCCAGATGCTCTTCGTAATCTTTCTTTTCCAGTTCATCCAGCTCATTTGAACTGTAAAGCAAACCTGTTTCTTCCCACTTACTGCACGCCATCAACCCCCCTTTTTTTCAATTCCTTTCTAATATTCTTCAGCGCAAGGCGCATCCTGCCCAAGGCAGTATTTATAGGACAATTCATAATCTTCGCTATCTCTTTAAACGGTACACCACCCAGTTCCCTCAGAAGAAAAACTTCTCTCTGCAAAGGATCAAGCGTTTCTACCGCCTCATTAATCAGTCCACGCAGGTTTTGATTTGATAACTGCTGGTCCGGTGCATCGATTTTACTTCCTACTGCTGATTCAGCATCCTGCTTATGTTCTGTTTCAACCTTTGCGTGACGGAAATAATCTATAGTCCTTTTATGAGCGATCCCAAAAAGCCAACTTAGAAAGCTCCTTGACCTGTCAAATTGTTCCGCGTTTCTTAATGCAGCAAAAAAAGTTTCCTGCAAAAGGTCTTCGGCAATCTCCCTGTCACCGGTCATCCGGATTAAAAATCCAAATACCCGGTTTTTATACTTATCATAGAGACCGGCAAACCCACGCGCATCTCCACTCAACCAAAGGTCAAACAACTGCTGATCATCATTTGTCTGCTGTTGCTGCATAGAATACGTCTTCTCTGGATCCAATATTGTTCCTTATTGTTTTTTCCTTTACATTCCTCATGCAGTTTTTCCTTAATCAGCTCAGAATTGCCGCTCTCCAGTACAATAAAATTCTATTCTGGCCACAATCCGATCTTTTCAGGATATAATGAATATAAAAAATGGCGGATTTTTCGGCCTCTTTTTATAGTTACTCTACCGCAAAAGGCGGGCCTGTGCTGTTCTTTTGAGGAGGGAAGAAGCGAATATAATGAAAGAAGGGGCTAAAGCCCCCTCCTGTTCCTGTTATCTGGACTTTTTAATCTCCTCCTGGATCTGCTCATTATCAGGATCCAGTTTGCGGGCAGCTTCCAGATGCTCTTTGTAACCGGCAGTATCTTTACGCAACTTGGCTATTTTAGCCAATCCCAGCTCAGCTAATGCAAATTTGGGATCAGCCCTCAGTGCACGCTTGTAAAATGTCTCTGCCCACTGAGGTTTGGATTGCAGGAAATGAGTCTCTGCTCTAAGATATAGAGCCATCGGATGCTCAGGGTTGATATAAGATATCTCCTTAAAAAGCTCAATAGACTCATCATACTTCTTACGGCTGTTTAAAATCTTGACCTTTATCAGAAGTGCATCGATATTCTCTGCATCAATGGCCAGAATATCCTCCACCACATTTTCCGCTTCCTTGTGCTTCCCCTGAATCAGGAGAGCTTCTGCGTAAAGCATAAGATACCTCGGTTCCCGCTTCATCTCTACCAGGGCTTTTATCTCCTCCTGTGCCTTGTCACTCTGACCCAGTTTCTGATAAAGCTCAAACAGCATAAATCTGATATCAGGATCATCCTTTTTCGCCGCCTTAGCCTTCTTCAGAAGCTCTATTGCTTCATTGCTGCGATTTGTCTTTATATACCCTCTGGCCAGCATCGACATCACAACAGGATCATCGGGCTGATGAGTGTTGCTGATCTCAAGATAAACCAATGCCTCATTGACCTGCCCCTTACGCATGAGCAGAATCCCTATCCTTTTGTTTGCCTCAAGGTTCTGAGGATCGGTCTCAGAGTATCTTCTGTAAGCCTGAAGCTCCTCATCTTCCTTGCCCATTTTCCCGTAAACTCTACCAAGCTCAAGCCAGACCGCAGGCATCGATGCAGCCAGATCAGTCACTCTCTTAAGCATAGGAACCGCCTTGGAAAGCGTTTCCTTTTTCTCGGAGTAAATAAGACCCAGGCGAAGGAAATTACGATAGTCGGTAGAATACTCCTTGATATTTGATTCGTATAATTTCACTGCTGCCGCGGGATTACTTTTTTCCTGCAAAAATGCCTGTTTGTATGCAGCATCCTCATCCCTGACCCCGGGAAGAGCCAGATAGTTGCCATAAGCCCTTGCAGCCGCCTCATCCTGCTTACCATCCTTTTCATACGACTCTGCAAGCATCTTGTACACATTGCGCTGCGTCATACCCTTGATCTTCTTATCCAGTTTCAGATTCTCAAGCTCTTTTATGGCCTCTTTGTACTTTCCGGCATTGAAAGCCGCCTCCGCATACATCAACTTCTGTTCGCTTGAGGCATCACTTAATGAAAGAGCCAGATATTTTTCAGCATCTGCATACTCTTTCTTATCAAAGAAGTATTTACCAACCAGCAAAGCAGCTTTGGAATCATCCGGCTTCTTATCCAGGAATTTCTTTAAAGTCTTTATTCCCTCTTCCTCTCTTCCCAGTTTCAGATAAATCTCTCCCAGATCCTTCAACTCTTCGGTTGCCCCTGTGTTCATCATCACTGCCTGCTCATAGGAGATAACAGCCCCATTGAGATCCCCGTTTGCAGCCTGACAGGAAGCCAGTGCAGAAAGAGCATCAACATTTGATGGATCCATTTGAAGAGCCTTCTGATACATCTCGACAGCCTTACCGAAAATTCTCTTTTTCTGAAAGATCATCCCCAGAGTGGTATATGTCCCAAGATCAGCTTCCCCGGCATTGATGACTTTAGTGAGAGTGGAGATCACCTCATCCTGCTGTCCCTTGGCTATAACTATTTCCGCATACCTCTTGTAAAATCCCTTCACAGAGGGATTAACCTTCAGAGCTGTCCTGTACGCCTCCAGAGCCCCGTCAAAATCTTTTTGTTCGTAAAGCACATCACCCAGATCCCTGTAACCATCAGCATCATCGGGCTTAAGTTCCAGATATTTCCTCATGTAGATAACTACATCTCTTCTGTTCCCCTTTTTAAGGGATAATTCATAAAGCCTGCGGAACACCTCCGGAGACTTCGGTGTCAGTTCAGTGAGCTCTCCATAGTAAGCAAGCGCGGTTTCGATATCGTTTTTTTTGTCTGCATAACGTGCAAGTCTCAACCTGGAATCGACATTCCTGCGGTTGAGAGTCGCTATTTTTTTGTCAAGTTCCAGCAATTTTTCCTGATTGCCATTCTGATCATAACAGGTAGCCAGTTGTTCCAGATAGTTTAGATCGTAAGCCTCTTTCTCAACGATCTTTTCCAGATGCTCCTGAGCAGCCTTGTAGTTTTTGTCTTTCATCAGGATATCAACAAGCACAACCCGCGCATCCCAGCTTCCGGCATCCAGGGCGATTGCCTGCTTCGCAGCCTCTCTGGCTTTGTCGAAATTTTTTAGTTTGGAAGCAGCTATTGCTATTCCCTCAAGCGCGGAGGCACTCTTGCGGATAGAATTGCTTTTTTCCAACAACGAAAGCGCTTCATTATACTTACCGGATTTGATATTGTACTGTCCAAGAATCAGATATACTTTGGGGTCGTTCGGGCTAAGCCCCATCATTGCCTCATAAGTTGCCTTTGCCTTGTCAGCCATCCCGTTATTCTGGTAGAGATCAGCAAGTCTGGCATAGGCTTCAATATTCCTGCTGTTTAAAGAAATGGCCTTCTCGAGACTTGATATCGCCTTGTTTTTATCTCCAAGCCCCTGATAAGCTTCAGCAAGAAGAAAGTAGATCTCAGGAACGACAGTTCCTTTGGAATCAGCCCCGACAATAAACTGTAAATCATCGACTGCCCCATTGAAATCGCGCTCACTCAGCTTTGCACGTGCTACCCTCTCCCTTGCCAGTAAGGCTTCGTTATCCGTTGATGAGCCAAAGCGGACAACCGCACTCTTAAAAGAATTCAAAGCGGCTGCTTTATCTCCGTTCTTTTCAATGGAGACACCCATTTTGTAAAAATCCTCTGCGGTCATGTCTGCTCCAGCGACCTTATCGTACTCTGCTGCAGCAGATTTGTAGTTTTTCTGCCCATAATAGGCCCTGGCAAGCTCAAGGGAAACATCTGTTCTTCCGCCTTTATCCCGGGCTATCTTCAGGTATGCCAGTGCTGAATCAGCAACTCCTGATTCTACGTAACACTTACCTATCCTGTAGGCAAGCTCTCCATCTGGTGCGGATTTGTAAATCTTTTTCAGAAGAGGAATCGCCCTGGCCCATGATTTTTCATTGTAGTAGATATTCCCTAATTCCCTGTTGGCAATTGCGTTCCCTGAATCAGCCTGAAGCACTTTCTCAAGCGCTTTCTTTGCTTCCGGTGACCTGTTCAGAGCAATACAGGCACGGGCGTATTCCCAACTGGCCTCAGCAGTGAAATTTATCTCCAGCGCCTTTTTTGCCATGTTGATGGCGTTGTCGGGTTGACCTAACTTGTTATATACTTTTGCGGCACCAAGAAGAGCATTGTAGTCGTTGGGATTCATTCTCCAGGAGACAAGATAACAAGCCAGTGCCTTCTCAGTCATCCCCAAAGCGTCATTTGCCTGCCCCATCTTAATCCAGATCATGACATCGCGGTCTGAAGGTGGAATTTTTTCTTCGGCATAGTCAAGTGCCTCCTTGTACTTCTTTGATGCCATCAGGTTGTCAAATGTCGCATCTGAAAAACTTTGACCTGCAAAAGCCACCAAAACCAGAAATACCGTCGATAAATAATGTTTAAAAAAACAAGGCATTGATTCTCCCCTCCACTCTGCAAGCGTGTGATAAATCAATATAGCAGATTGGAAAAATGGTAAATTCCACAGGGTTACCGCAAATTGGTACCATGCATGCTTCTCAGTTCTTCAAGAGTAGAATTAAACAGATGCCAATTAAATTCAGGACCGGGATCCCTTTTTACATCTTTCCTTAATCCCAGACTCACAGCTTCTGCCCCGGAAACATGCTCATGGCCCAGATAAACAAACTCTCTTTTATGTCTCTTTTCTATTTCAAAGCACAGTTCACAAAGGGAGCGGTACTGAGATTGAGTAAATCCACTGCTTTCAGTTGCCATCAACTCTATCCCGATTGAAAAATCATTTACCCACACACGTCTGTCCGGTTCCGGCATCACGCTTCCCCCACAATGCCAGGCCTTCTTCTCCTCAGGTACAAGACGTATCACCTGCCCCCGCCTGCTTATCAGATAATGACTGCTGACCCCCAGGTCACAAAAAATCTTGAAAATCATCTCTTTGTCGTAAGAGCGCTTTGGATCGATCTCGACAGCACTTATATAGTGAATAATCACAACATCTGCAGACCCGCCTTTTCGCTCCTCCCAGAGGCTCTTTTTCCCCGCAGATGAAATCCTTTCACCTACAGTCAAACCGCAGCAGAGATGTCTGTTCTGATCATTGAGCAGAAGATCATGTATTTTGACCATTAATTAACCTTATTAGGCTGATTTACCTGATTTATCTTAGCTGTTCCGGTTATTTAATATACAGAAACCATTTACCTTTTTATGTCGGAATCGGAATAACCGGGTTTCAACATACCTATACCAAAGATACTGCTTTTTAATTACTATTGTACAAAATATCACCTCTGTGAATTAAAACTCTCCCTGAATTAAATTCTACCGAACATTTCAAATTACCCGATAAACTATTTTTCAAATATGGCCAGAAAAACTAAGGCAGTTCTGATCACCGGCGGTGCCAAAAGGCTGGGACTTTGTTTTGCCCGTAAAGCTTTAGAGATGGGTTATTCGGTAATTGTCCACTATCGAAGCAGTCTTTACGATGCAAAGAGAGTTCTGTTGAGGTCAGCGAAACATAAAGACAAAGTATTCTTTGTAAAACATGATCTAAACACTTCTCCGGAAACTCTCATCGATATGTGCTCCGATCTGCCTGTTGACTTATGCGGACTGGTCAACAACGCTTCTCTTTTCACAAAAGGGAACCTGCAGAAACCGGATCATCTGGAGGAGATCCTCAGGGTAAATGTTTTCTCACCACTGAGACTCTCGACACGATTCTGCGAACTGGCCGGCAAAGGATGGATCATAAATATCACAGATTCCAATATCATAAGACCTAACCACAATTTTCAAAACTACCGCATATCCAAGCTTTTTCTGGAGGAGATCACCCGTCAGCAGGCATTTCTTTTCGCACCATCGGTAAGGGTAAACGCCATCGCCCCCGGAGCTATGCTACCGTCAGATACAGAAGACACACAATATTTTTACTCCCTTTCCGAAAAAATTCCTCTGGGGAAAACCGGAGACCTGCGCTCTTTGACAGACACTTTCGAGTTTCTTGTGAACACACCTTACCTGACTGGTGAAGTGATAAGAGTAGATGGCGGATGGCACCTCAGTGCCTGAGAAGAACTATACGGGATAACGGGCCAGTAGAAAAGGAATGATCCTCTCGATATGTCCGGAGATTACATTGAAAGACTTTCTGAAATCGTTAATTGCACCTCCGATAGGATCTTTGATTATTCCTTTTTTGCTTTCTGCACCCGGCCAGCTTCCAAGCAGGAAAAGACGGTCTGTAACCTGAGGGAAAAAAATGGATATAAACTCTTTCTGAAGCGGTTCCATTACAAATATCAGGTCACTCTCTTTTAATTCGCTGGCAACCAGGGCTCTTGCACGGTGGCCTGATATATCGATTTCATTTTCACTGCACACCTGGACAGCATCACTGACCGCACCGGATCCGTCCTGACCATGAATACCCATGGAGGAAACAACGAAATCGTTTCTTCCCAGTTCACTGAAACGCTTTTTCATTATTCCTTCTGCCATGGCGCTTCGGCACATGTTTCCCGTACACACTAAAACTATAGAAATCATTTTGTCCCTTGCAGGTTTATTGATAGCACCAGCTCCGGAAATGTAATTGATCACTTGAAAAATACTATTTTCATTAGAAACAAAACAGGAGAAGAACAAAAATGGCTTTGACAAACGAGGAAAAGGGACTCATTCAGGAATCCTTGTCCGTATATCTTCAGATCTGCTCACAGCAGCTCCCCCCCGCTCAGATTCAGCAGCTTGCCTCTATAGCCCAGGGGATCATCAGAAAACTCGACTCAATAGGCTCAGGAGTCGGAGGAAAACAGGGTAACAAACCCGAAGGAATCACGGATGAATGGTACAAGAATGTGTGTTTATCATGTGACAAACTCTCTCCGGGAGGATGCACTGATAAAGTCACTGAGAAATATCCGGGTAAATGTGACCCTATTCTGCACTATGAACGGAAAAAGACACTGAAGCAGTAAGTGGCTTCGACTATCGTCTTAGAGAAGATATCCCCCCTTTTAAAAAGGAGGGATATTTTATTTGATATACATGATTCGGCTCTGTGCAGTACCGGTAACCTTTCCTGACGGGCTGAATGCTGTCAATTGAAGGACATAGGTTCCGGTGGCAAGTTTATCCGATGCAGGGTTCCACTTGATTGAGTTAAATCCGGGCCGGAGTTCTTTTCCAAGCTCTCTGCTCCAGACAGTCCTCCCTAATTGATCATAAATCCTGATCATGACGGTTTTCACTCCACTGTAGGGAGTAGTAAAACCTATATTAAGAACCCCTCTCAGTGGATTTGGATAAATTTTTACGATCGAAAAGCGGACGGGAGAGAAACTTTCTTTCCATCCGGATATGAACTCATCGTCACCGGCAAGAACATAACGGTACTCCCTTCCTCCGGCACTCAGGGTAACCTTTCCGCTTTTGTCAAATTCCATGCTTCCGGGATTGAAAATCGCAGTCTTTATCTGCTCAGGCACTGTTTTTCCGCGTTCGAGACTGTAGCTGACGATTTTCTGAGAGCCTGTTCCAGAGTTCTCAAATACCAGCGGGAAAGCGATTCCACCATCTGACATTTCATGAGCAATCATGTGACCGCGCAGCCTGTTGTTATCCTTGTCAAGAGCACGCAGAGCGACACTGCTGAAAGAGGGGCTGGCTGGAAGAAAACTTGTTCCCGTTCCCGGAGAGTATGCAAAGTAAACAGGAGAGAGCGTTCCTTCCGCTGTACGGGCCTTCACAGCCACACTCCATCCACTGGCTGCACTCTTTTTGGCAGCAGGGAAAGTCGACATTGAAACCGGTGTGGGCGGAATCTTTAGTACAACATTTCTCTCCAGGTTGTTGTAAACCGTAAAAGCCCTGGCATAACCATATTCCAGGTCACTCCCGGGAAGGTTCATATCCGGGATGGGCGGCAAATGAAGGGGTGAAGAATACAGCCTCTCTGTTTCTTCATTAGTTTTCCAGGAATAAAACCAAATAGAATCCCGATCAGGTCCCTCAAGACCGGTAGCATCAAGGATATCTCCTATTCTCACGTTGAACATAAATGGCAAAGCAATATCTGTCCAGTCTTTTGCATTAAGTTCGATATTACAGGTTTCTTTCAGCGATGTTGTATATCCCGGCCCCAGGTCAATAGCAACTCTATCCCTGGTCTTAATCCAGAGCACTCTTCCGGGTGTAAAATCAAAAAGCTGCTTTATTTCAGGAGCGCTGGAATACTCTACCCATTTGACGGTATCATTAATGTTGCCGTTGTGAGTAACCCACCTGTAGAGTAAAAAATGCACAGGATCATAAGTCCATCCATCGTCACCTTTTAGCTCGTCAAGTACCGTTTCCACTGATGGGTCGTCTAAAACCGCAGTAGGCGCCAGTGGTATCCAGGACTCAGGTTCCGTTACAACCTCATCGGATGAACCCCTTCTCACAGACCTTGAAATATTAATTTTCCTGGTAAAGCGTCCATCACTTATTACCAGTTCAGCTCTTACCCCGTTATCGGTTGTAATCAAATCAGCGGGAATAACCAGAATTTCTGAATAAGCAGTGTCAGTAGCGATGTCTGAACTGACAATGCTCATTTTATTGGCACCATTTGATGCCCACAATTCTACCCGTATATTGGAAATATTATCATTGACAGTTAACGGGATCGGCAGATTGGTAAGCGGCTGTACCGCTGTGGAATCTGGGCCCAGATTCACAGCAGGTTCCCGTGTATCGATCATAAGCATGAAAGGATCAGGATAATCCTTCATCTGCTTAAGGTAAGAATACACCACCTGATTGACAGAATCTACCCCTTCTTTTGCTACACTCTTCCATTTGCCAGTTTCAACATTGTAATTGTACAACCAGATATCCTTGAGGCTGTATCCTGCAGGAACAGAATCCGGACGCATTCCAAAGTACAGAGGAGGAGATTGCCTGTCATAACGGAAATCCAGGCAGGGGCTGACAGGTATCAGTCCTTCCGGAATCGAAACTGGTGTGATGACATCGAGAGTATCATCGAATGGTCCTGCCCCGGCAGACCATGTCGCACTCTTCCATAACATTATCTTCTGATTGAAAGTCCTCAGGGTATCAGTGTTCTTGAAATAGGTAATTTTCTGCCAGACAGCGGGAGGAATCCTCACTGTATCCTTCGAGGAATCTGTGGGAGCTGCCCAGAGCCCATCAACCTTCCTCATCCACATGACAAAATAGTAGAGCGTATCAAATGTCAAATTCATTCCAAGGTCGAGAGTATGAGTATTCTCTACTCCCACACCAGATACGATCTGTCCGAAGCTTGAAGATGGCTCGTTTTTAGGATAGGTACTAGTGTGCCAGGTAATCCCTGTTTCCAGGGTAAGATTTCCGATACCAATAGTGTCAATTGTCCATTCCAGGACGATAGTATTTGAATTGCCATCAAAGTTCAAACCTGTAATGTTTATTCTGTTCGGGATCTGAGTTGTATCCACAATGACAGTTGTTCTTACAGCAGCACTTGCCAATTCTGTGACTGCAGACCAGAGGCCATTACGGTGAACCTGCAGGCCAAAATAGTAGTTAGTTAGCTGGGTGAGACCAGTAATGACTGTGGATTCCTGAATCGCCGGAAAAGATCTGCTGCTGAACTTGTTTTCATCGATCTCATGTTTCAGTGGGATTTTCTCATTACCCCACCATATTTTCACACTATCTATCAGATCCATCGGTGGAATAGCCCACGACAGTTCAACCTGAGTTGGAGAGATAGTACCGACAGTTAAAACTGCATTGTTTTCAGGTCTAGGTACCCCAACATTCAAAACTCTGGAAACAGGATCACTCTGATTTCCAAGTATCCCACGGATTGCCACATTGAAAGTTATATCCTTTGCTTCACCCGTAAACATCGCTCCCCTGTATGTCCTTACCACTTCAACAGCCGGTTCAGGAGGGAGAGAACCTGGAGGAATAGTATCGTATGTATACCCTAACTCATCATTACCATACCAGACCACCAGATACATCAGTGAATCCCTGTTCAGACTCCCAATGTTTGTTATATGAAGAACAACAGAATCTCCTCCTGCTACATATTCAGGAGTAAGGAACAATTCATTTGCAATAGGAGTCCCGCTGCACATGTGGGTTGAAAAACCGCTTGAGAGTGTAAAAGGGGGAATTGAATCTGGATTGTGCCAGAAGACTGAACCGGAAAAATAGTAATCAAAGCACTCCTCAGGCCCGGGATTCAGGGCTATGATCTCAGTATAGGAATCGGAAGCACCTGCGAGCATGGATGAGAGTGGAATTTTTACAAGGTTTAACGAGTTGCGATCAGGAATAAGTGTAGAAGCACCAGACTTATACCAAATACCAACAGTGTCCACAAAAGGCAGTGTGCCGGGTTCTGACGGCAGATCCCGGAAGTTCTGTATAGTCAAAGAGATATGCGTTCTGTCGTAGAATTGCCCGCTGATTATTATTGGATTGTAGACCTCATCAATGGCCTTTACCTGCAGGTTGATAAGCCTTGAGGTCGCCTCACCCATGAAATTTGTGACCTTGCAGTAATAATTCCCCGCATCTGCCATGGTCAGATTATTCAATGTCAAAGTTGCTTCGTTGCTTAATGCACCTGGGACTCCGTTTTTAAACCACTCAAAAATGAAAGGCTGTGAGCCGCTCACTGTAATCTTGAAAGTAACACTCTGAGTCTCTCTGGCAACCATATCCGTGGGTTCCGAAATGATCACAGGCGCCAAAGCATCATTGACATTTAATATCGCACTTCTGCTTGTTGTATCACCGGAGCCGTTGGATACCTTACAATAATAAGAGGTCCCGTCATGTTCCAAAAGCGCCCGTGGAAATGTTAAAACCGAACCGTTTCCAATCGAAAGAGTTGACCCCGTCTGATACCATGTGTAAACAAGAGGCGGTTTACCAGTGGCTTCAACAACAAAGGAAACCGGGTTGCCCTCAAATACTGTGGTGTCCTGCGGTTCAACAGTAATCTTCGGCTTAGGATCAATGACGGTAAGCACCGCGGGTTCGCTGGTATCAGGCCCTGCGAGGTTCTTCACTACACACCTGTAGCTTGTGTTATTGTTGGTGGATGTTCCAACTACCTTCAGGGTAGGAGCGGTGCCGGATATGGGAGTGCTGCCACTGAGCCATGAATAACTGAGTCCGCCTCCGGATGCTACAACAGAGAAAACTGCAGTGTCGCCTATATAAATCGTGGTATCTGAGGGATGAGTGGTGAATTCCGGTTTCTTGACAACAGTAAGAGATGCCTCACGGCTGGTATCGGAACCAAGTTCGTTAAATACAATACAGAAATATGATCCGTCATCAGCAGTTGATACCTTTGAAAGAGTTAATATTGAATCTGATGAAACAGGATCCACTTCTCCTTTTTTGTACCATGCATAGGTAAGTGGCTTTAATCCGTTTACCGACAGCCTGAAGTTAACAGTTGCGCCTTCCCCTACCGTGGTATCATGAGGAGTATCAATTCTTATGACCGGTGCCCCGGCTGCATCGTCCTCCCAGGAAGAGGAATCATACATCACGTAATTGTTCCAGGTCGAGTGGTAGGCATAGCCGACCTGACCTGATGGATGCACATCGGATGTTACCTGGCCGAGACTGTCTCCGTTAAGCCATAAAGTAAAAACCGATCTCGACAGCTTTACCTTTATGTTGTAGATGCCATTGTTATCCTTGAAATTCAGATTGTTTTTGATCAATTGACTGCTTTCAATGTCGCTATAGTCTGTAGTGTTGGTGAAAAGCCTCATTTCATTCTGATCGCTTTGTCCATCGGTCCACCCTTCCTTAATAGCGACGAAATAATAGTTTGTCTGATTAGTAAATCGGAAAACTATACCGCCGTTATGAATGTTGTTGGCCCCTCCGGAAGTTCTGCGGAGAGTAACGCAAAAGATACCATCTGAAGTGCATTCGTAATTGTTTATTAAAAAGCCCTGTTCCCCGGTATTATCCTGGGGCAAAGCTACACTGTCATTTTCACTCCAGGATCTTCCTCCATCTACTTTCCACCCGGTCAACGCACGATCATTATGGGGATCGACATATCCACCTGCCCATACAAGTGCATCTGGTAGAAAGAATCCGGAGAACAGAAATAGGAACACTATAACCCGGACTAATCCCAAACGATTTCCCGGTCCTGAAGGCAAGATTTTAGATGTACGGAACAAGCTTTTCTCTCCCTCTGATCTACTCATATTTCCCCACTATCCCATTCTCCCCCAGATGGGAAATACCTGCAGTTTAGCGTTTAAATATACTAGTGGCGATCTATAATAATAATATAATTTTCAAGACCGGGGATCAAAGAAAATAGATCGAAAATCAGGATTAAAGATTAATGATGACTTTTCTTTTACTTGCAGAATTCTCTTTCTTCTTTCAAGTCAAACAATTCACCAGCCCCGAAAAGCCTCATCGCATTACGGAAATCAGAAGGAAGAGGTGCGGAGATTTCCATTATCTCATCTGTAAAAGGATGTCTGAAAGAGAGTGATCTGGCGTGAAGTGCATGCCGGGTGAAACACTTGAAGATTGAAAAGGCAAAGGGTCGGTCAGCAGGGTTTATCCTCATCAGACGATCCTTTCCTCCCCCATACAACGCATCACCAAGGATAGGAAATCCCCTTGCACTGCAATGGACCCTTATCTGGTGAGTCCTTCCTGTATAAGGTCTGAAAACCAGGGCGGAAATTCCGGCTCTTTGAAGTATAAGCCTGTACCCGGTACGGGCCTCCTTCCCTGAGTCTGATGGAGTACGCTTGAGAGGATCACGATGACTGCGTTCCAGAGGAAGGTCTATCATCCCCTTTTCCTCTGCAGGCATGCCGATACAGAATCCGTTATAAATTTTCTCAATTTTACGGCAGGAAAAAAGTACTGAAAGAGCACTGTGGGCGGCAACAGTCTTTGCCACCAGAAGAACTCCGGAAGTATCCTTGTCCAGGCGATGCACTATACCGGGACGGTCAGCAGCAGATCCACAGGGCAGCGGTCCTATTCTGTGAAGCAGCGCGTTTACCAGCGTACCATCCCTGTTGCCGTTTCCGGGATGTACAACAAGACCGGCAGGCTTGTTAACCGCAATGAAATGCTCATCCTGGTAAAGAATCTCAAAGGGTATGTCCTGAGGCTGCAGGTTTATCTCTCTTGTCAGAAGATGGAGCCCGGAGACTTCTATGATATCTCCCCTCCGCAGGATCTCCTTTTTAGAGGCCTGTTTTCCATTGTGCAGCACCATTCCATCGAGAATAAGTTTCTGCACCTGTGAACGGGAGACATTCTCAAGTTTTCCGGTCAGATAACTGTCAAGCCGCTCTCCCCTGTAAGAATCCTCGACTGTAAGAACTCTCTTCTCTTCACCCATTTACTGCAGATCCGCTCTCTTTCTGCTCAACAGAAGGATTAGCACCCGCAACAGCTTCTTTCCTGCGCTTCTCCTCCACAATGAAAGCCAACAGAAGGAATCCCACTCCTATTGTCACATAGGCATCAGCCAGATTGAATATTGGCCAGTAAATCTCCTCCGAGATACCCACACGTATAAAATCCACAACACCCTTTTCCGCACGTACTATCCTGTCAAAGAGGTTCCCCAGTGCTCCTGGCATTATCAAAGCCAGCCCCCAGTGCAAAACAACCTCACTTTTCGGCACACTGCGATAATAAAAGACAAGAACTGCGATAGCGATAATCATAAATACTATAAAAAAGCCATTCACAGGGAAACCGGGAATAATGTTGGCGGGGTTGATACCGAAGACTGCTCCCTTGTTGTAAACAAAGAGAAACTGGAGGTACTTTCCCACTATGTCTACCGGGGTTCCATAGGGAAGTTTCAGTTCGACAAGATACTTTGTAAGCCAGTCCAGAAAAAAGCCGACAGCGGCAATTATTGAAAAGAGCAGCCACTTGTTTTTGATTTCCTTCAAGATCTCTCCTTTGATATTGAACAGAGATTACGTTTATAGCGGATAAAAAATACCTGGAATTAGAGAAAATACAACTGTTCCGGTCGTAATGTTTCTGATTTATGAATCGGGGTCAGTATCGGTATCGGAATCGATATTGATTTTCGTCGAAATGACATAGGTGGATGCATTGCATAAAGGTTTGGCATACAATGCCGGATAAGCATTCTGGATTAATTCAGAGCCAAACGAGTATTTTATTGAGAAATCAATTTTCCTGACTGTCAAAATGAAACTATCCGCTTTTATAAAGATTCTCCGTCCCAGGAATGCAGTAATGGCCGGGGGTGCAGTTGTTCTTGGGTATTGGCTTACCGGATCAGAGTTTTCCGTACGGAATATGATTTTTCTTGTTCTGGCAGCAATCGCATCCACTGGCTTTGGAAATGTGCTTAACGATATACTTGATATCTCTACAGACCGCATCAGCCATCCCGACCGTCCTCTACCCAGAGGCGATATCTCGATAAACCAGGCATCAGTTTATTCCGTGCTGCTTGTGATTACCGCTCTGTTTCTCTCATTTTCAGTTTCACCTGCACATGGACTGGCTACATTTATTCCCCTTATCATCCTTCTCCTGTACGCATTTTTCCTGAAGGGAACTCCGCTGGCAGGCAATATAGTTGTGGCATCTCTGGTTGCTTATGCCCTTCTCTACGGAGGCATCAACAGACCAGTCTTTCACATTCTTTTCATTCCTGCATTCCTTGCCTTTCTCCTGAATCTGCCCCGGGAAATAATCAAGGACATTCAGGATGAAAAGGGTGATAAAATTGCCGGATACACCACCACTGCCTCACTCCCCCGCTCTCTCCTTAAAGGTATTATCTTTGGATGCAGCGGTATCTATATCTCTTTCCTTTTCATTCCTTTTATTCTTTCTCAATTTGGTTTTATCTACGGATTGGTAAGTCTTTCAGTAGTGCTTCCAATTCACATTAAAAGGACTATTCTTTTCAGAGCGGATATGGAAAAGATGCTTTTCCGCATATCAGCGCTTTACAAGGTCGAGATGATTGCAGGACTGGCTGCGATTGCGGCAGACAAATTTTTCCTCTCCTCGATACACCTCGTGAGGTAACCGAAGGTTTGCCTTATTTTATTGTTCTTATTCGGGACCTGTATCGGGATAAGAATCTTCATCGAAATTTCTGCAGTCCTCAACCAGTAGCGGACATGAGGGATTTCTCCTCAGGATTTGTCGAAATGACATTGGGACAACATTTGTAATGCCAAGCAGAAGTAAAAAAGGCAGTCCTTTAAAGGACTGCCTGTAATAAAAAACATTTTCAGAACAGAAATTACTCAGAAGCTTCAGGTGATTCACCGGCTGATTCTGAGGAACCCTCAGAAGATTCTTCCTGAGGTGCTGCAGTGGCATCCTCAACAGCTTCATCCACAGGTGCACCGGATTCTTCCTCTGATTCTTCAGATTTCTTCCCTTTACCCTTGGCTGGCTTAACTTCTGCAGCCGCTTTGATCGGGTATTTCTCCAGATATTCCTTCCAGAGATTCTCATCTTTGTCTTTGAAATACTCAGAGATACTGAGGACAATCTTTCTTCCCTCAAGATCAAACTCGATCACTTTTGCGGGAGTCTTGTCACCCATCTTGTAAATCCTTGAGGGATGATTGACTTCCTGACCAAGCTGGTTGAGCGGGATAAACCCTTCAACATCACTTGTAAGGTTGACGATTACACCCCTGTCAAGAATTCTGGCCACTTCGCATTCGGCTATTTCGGTGCCTACAGAGAAATCTTTGGCGAGATCACCCCACGGGTCTTCGGTAAGCTGCTTTATACCAAGGGAGATACGTCTCTTTTCCTGGTCGATATCAAGAACCTTGACTTCCACAGTGTCGTTTTTCTTCAACATCTCACCGGGATGATTGATCTTTTTAGTCCAGGACATATCAGAAATATGAATGAGTCCGTCAACACCCTCTTTCAGTTCGATAAATGCGCCGAAAGCAGCGATATTCCTTACCTTGCCCTTGATAACGGTGCCGACAGGAAATTCGGCAGGAACCTTCTCCCACGGATCAGGTTCAAGCTGTTTGAAACCGAGAGATATCTTCTGATTGTCTTTGTCAATTTTCAGTACGACAGCTTCCACAATGTCGCCGATTCCAACGATCTTTGACGGATGTTTGATATGCTGTGTCCATGACATCTCAGAGATGTGTATAAGACCCTCGATACCTTTCTCCAGCTCCATAAAAGCGCCGTAATCGGTAATAGAGACGATCTTACCACGTACTCTTGATCCCTCAGGATATTTCTCCTCGATACCATTCCATGGATGTTCTGTAAGCTGCTTGAGACCAAGGGAGATACGTTCTTTATTCTCATTGAAGTCAAGCACCTTTACATTCAGCTTGTCGCCGATTGCAACGATTTCTGAGGGATGATTTACACGGCCCCATGACATATCGGTGATATGCAGAAGTCCGTCAACACCGCCCAGGTCGATAAAGGCACCAAAATCGGTGATATTCTTGACTGTTCCTTCCCTGACCTGTCCTTTTTCCAGTTCGACAAGGATTTTCTCGCGCATCGCAGAGCGGTCTTCTTCGAGAATAACACGTCTTGAGACGACGATGTTGCGTCTGGCTTTGTTGACTTTTATAACCCTGAACTTGAAAGTCTCTCCGATTATGGCATCCATATCGGGAATCTGCCTCAGGTCGATCTGAGAACCAGGCAGAAATGCGTCAACACCGAAAAGATCCACCACAACTCCGCCTTTGATACGGCGCACAAGTCTTCCCTCAACAGTTTCCTGGTCTTCGTAAGCTTTGTAAATCCGATCCCAGACTTTGAGAAAATCAGCTCTTGATTTGGAGAGGATTATCTGTCCTTCACTGTCTTCTACCTGTTCCAGAAATACATCTATCTCATCACCGGGCTTGAAATCCTGAACATTTTTAAACTCGGAGACAGGAATGATTCCTTCCGACTTGAAATTGACATCAACTATCACTTCTTTCTCGTTGATGCGAAGTATTTTGCCTCTGACAACCTGGCCTTCCTCTATTCCTTCCAGTGATTTGTCGTAGGCCTGCAGGATATCCTGCACCTGGCCGGGTTTGTAGAAGCTTTCCTCAAATTCAGAGAGGTCCACTTCATTGCCTGAGGCATCAAAACCCTTCAGGGCTTTTTTTTCTGTAAGTGCATCCGACATATTAATTGCACTCCTGTAACTTGGGTTAAGGTTAATGGATATATTTCAGGCACCAGATGATACCTGGATATTACTTTTTTTGTTCCTCTTTCATAAGCCGTAAGGCTCTCTCGATTATCAGTTCTGCCTGCTCTTCAAGACTCATCGATGTAGTGTCTATTTCCAGGGCATCATCGGCCTTGCACAAAGGGCTGTTGGCACGGGTGGAATCCTTTTTATCCCTGAGTGTGATCTCCTCTACAAGCTCATCCACCGATTTGGAAATACCAAGTTTTTCAAAATCCTTTTGTCTTCTCTTCGCACGCTCAACGACTGAAGCGGTCATGAAAAATTTCAGATCGGCATTGGGGAAAACCACTGTACCGATATCCCTGCCCTCACAAACAACGCTGTTACCCTCGGCAATCCGTCTCTGCTGCTCCACCAGCGCCTCCCTTACCACCTTCGGAGCGCAATAATCTGAGACATTGGAAGTGACATCACTACCCCGGATAGCATCAGTGACATCTTCCCCATCCATAAATACCCTGGTATCAGGAAGCTTGCCAGAGAAACTGATTACCGTGTCTGCAGTCAGCCTGGCCAGAGCAGGCTCATCAGTGGCCGGAATACCGGCACGAAGCGCTTTCAGGGTAGTAACCCGGTACATTGCTCCTGTGTCCAGATAAGTGATACCGAGACGGGATGCAACTATTTTTGCTGTTGTGCTTTTACCTGATCCTGCCGGTCCATCGATAGCTATTATCATCTTTTTACCAGTAAGAAAAAATTGAAAAAAACTTATTAAATATAGTTATTAATGTAAGCAAGGTCAAGAAAACCGACTGTTATCATAATGACGAATGTGCTCGAGGTTGGTATCAGAATCGATACTTTTGCCCGTATGTATTTGATGTAAAATATTTCTCCTCGCGGAATCGTCGAAAAGACATACGATGATGCATTCTAAATAACAACAAAGATCACCGATTCAATAAGATTCCCGTATTCAGACATTACAGGCATAAGTCGCTTAGGATGAGGGTGCAAATTCTCTGCCACTATTTTTATCCTTGAGTGCTCAAACGTTTATTTCCGGAGCGGAGACGAAAATTGTGTTACCGGTCAACGGATTTTAAGTCCGTAGCCTCTCCGTCAAATTCGGGAATATTGGAATCGATACCGGAATTTCTACATCGATCGGAGTGTGAATTGAACAGATTTCACCATACGGCTTGTCGGAATAACAAACGATATTATTGAAAAATGTGGGTGAAGATCTGCCCCGGACAGCAGCAAATTCTCAGAATATCTCTATTCTTTTAATCGTAATACGATGCCATATTCTGCGGGTATTATTTTATGAGATTCACTGCTATAAGGCAGTTTGTTTTTTCCAACTTTTTCTGCTACGGAGTTTTATGGTCTCCAGAGAAATAATCGCTCAACATCTCAGTAATTGTCTCGATGATACATCGTTTCTTGGAATCAGCGGTCTGCGGAAAGGCAAAGTACGTGATTCATACGATCTGGGCGAGACTCTTATGCTTGTCACAACCGACCGGCAAAGCGCCTTTGATCGTGTTCTGGCTAATATCCCTTTTAAAGGGCAGGTTCTCAATGAGGTCAGCAGATTCTGGTTTGACAATACGACCCATATTGTCAGAAATCATCTGATATCTGTCCCCGATCCCAATATCACCATAGCAAAAAAATGCAAGGTGCTCCCGGTTGAGT
>DAOTAZ010000018.1:0-19362 GCA_035382965.1 Chitinispirillaceae bacterium
TTGACCAGTGGACACATAATCATAACGACATAGTTCCGGGTCTTGATATTGCAAATCGCATAATCAGGGATCTGAGGGATTTAAAGGCAGAGGCCTGGATTACCTGGCAGGTTGTCGAGAGCGAACAGGCTCAGACCAGTGTTAACAAAAATTGGGGCTGTATTCATGCAGACTTTACCGGGGGAAACAGGTATTATGTCACTAAAAAATACCATGCGATCCGTCAGTTCACTTCCTTTATCCGTCCATTCTCCAGGATGATCCGTATTGATAATAATGATGCAGTTGCCTTTCTCTCTCCTGAGCAGGACCGGCTTGTCATCGTTCAGAGAAATGCTGGTAACAGTGCTGTTACTTTTGACTACAATTTGTCAAATTTTCAGCAGGCCGGACCAAAAGTGTCTGTGTGGAGAACTTCTGCGGCGGAAAATTTCCAGAAATTAGATGACCTGACTGTTGTGAACGGGACGCTGTCAACCTCATCATCATCAAAATCTATTACAACTTATGTGATACCCATACAGCGTGGAGCAGCAGGTAACATCGTGACCAACGGCGATTTCAGTTCAGGATCTGCCGGTTGGACTTTTAATGCCTGGAGCGGTTCCGGAACCGGAAGTGTAGTCAATGGAGAGTACAATATCAGTATTACAAGTGCAGCTTCAAGGAGCCATGATATCCAGCTTGTTCAAAACAGCCTTTTTCTGGAAAAAGGAAAGAGTTACCGGGTTTCATTTGATGCATACTCTTCCGCAAACAGAACTCTTGAGGTCAATGTGCAGATGGGGAGTGATCCCTGGACAAGTTACCTGCCCCAATTACAGCAATTCAATCTTTCTACGGAAAAACAGAAATTCTCCTTTGTATTTAAAATGGAGAGTCAGACAACCGACAGGGGACAGATTAGCTTCAATGCTGGTTTATCTGCCGGTACGGTTTTCCTTGACAATGTATCGATGGAGGAGATCGATCCCACTGGGATACAGAGCGTAAGCAATACTGTAATGCGTTCTCCTGTGAATGTCAGAATGAACAATTCGACACTCGAAATAGAGTTCAGAGAATCTGAAAAAGACATGTCGTTGAAGCTGTTTGATATTAAGGGAACTCTGGTGAAAACCTTTACTATAAAGGCCGGGAATGGCAGATACTATGCAGATAGCTATGATTTATCAAATATGCCGACCGGATATTATATGGCAAAGATTAGTTCCGGGAAAAGAATTCTCCATACATCAAAGATAATGTTAGTAAGGTAAAACAGGGCTTTCCACCGGGAAATAGAAAAAAATGAGAAAAATTAATATCTGTTTCTGTTGTATCCTCTTTATGCTCTGTACTGCAGCATACTCCCAGGATCCTGACTTTCACATCTATCTCTGTTTCGGGCAGTCTAACATGGCTGGAGCGGGTTCGATAGAGGCTAAGGACAAGACTGTTGACAGCCGCTTTCAGATGATGGAACCGATTGGATGTACGAATCTAAACAGGACTTTCGGGAAATGGTATCCTGCTGTCCCACCACTCTGGGGGTGTAATGGCGGTCTCGGACCATCCGATTATTTTGGCAGAACGATGGTGGAAAACCTGCCTTCCAATATAAAAGTGGGTGTGATAGTTGTTGGTATACCAGGTTGTGACATAGCTCTGTTTTTCAAAAGCGGGTATGAGGGATACGATACCTATAATTATGTTCCGCAAAGGTATGGAGGGAGTGCGTATGCCTGGCTGCTAGATCTGGCTAAACTTGCGCAGAAAGATGGTGTGATAAAGGGATTTTTACTGCATCAGGGAGAGACGAATAATGGCCAGAAGGACTGGCCTTGGAAGGTTAAGAGTGTTTATGACAATTTAATCAGCGATCTGGGGTTGGTGGCATCGGAAACACCGCTTCTTGCGGGTGAACTGCTTTACCAGAATATGGGAGGTGTCTGCTGGGGACACAACGAAGTCATCAAAACCGTTCCCGATGTAATACCGAACTCGTATGTCATTTCCGCGGAGGGGCTCCCCGGAAAGGATCAGTTTCATTTCAATACGGAAGGCAATCGTTTGTTTGGAGTCCGTTATGCACAAAAGATGCTGACATTACTTGTTTTGGATAATAATGATGCACCAGAAGTCAGTATTACTTCGCCTTCTGATAACAGCAGTTTTTCTTCACTCGAGACGGTCACAATCGAGGCCAGTGCTTCAGATCCTGACGGAAGTGTTGAATGTGTGAAATTTTATGACGGTTCGGTTTTTCTGGGAACTGACAGTGCTGCCCCGTACAGTTATCAATGGTCTGGCATGAATGCAGGGACACACAGTATTACTGCCGAAGCGATAGATGACAAGGGGCGAAAGGGTGTTTCAGATCCGGTTTCTGTAATTATCGAGGCAGTTCAGGGACCTTACAAAGGCAAGGCTCATTCCATACCCGGACGAATTGAAGCGGAGGAGTATGATCTGGGTGGTGAGGGTGTTGCTTATCATGAGGCAAACGCAATTGGCAATGAAGGTAATGCTGCTTTCAGAAATGATCAGGTTGATATAGAGGCAACTGCCGATGAATCGGGTGAATACAATATCTGCTATATTTTACAGGGTGAATGGCTTGAGTATACAGTCGATGTAGCATTGACAGGAAAATATGACCTTTCTTTGCGTGTGGCTGCAGAGGGTAATGGGAAATCGATGCATATTGAGATCGATGGAGTAAATATCACTGGTTCAATAGAAGTGCCCAATACCGGGGGATGGCAGACCTGGATGACTGTTACTGTAAGAAATATTGATCTTGTTGAGGGGCAGCATGTAATGCGTGTCGCTTTTGATGCCAACTATATGAATCTGAATTATATGGAATTTACGAATACATCGACGGCGTTAAGGAAAAAGGACAGATCGCCAGTTAAGCTCTCTCCGGTTGTTTTTTCAGATGAGGGGTTTCAAATCAGGACAAATGGTCAATTTGACTACCGGATTACATCAATAAATGGCACCTTATTGGAAAGTGGAAGCGGGAATAGAATAAAGAATACAGGGATTGGGCTTTCTCAGGGTATTTATATACTCCATATCAGAAATTCAGGGGGTATTTATACCCGGAAAATTCTCAAGAAATAGTTAGTGTGAAGTAGTTTTGCCAATACCCGTTTTAATTGTGGTTCTGCGGGTGAATGAAGAGTACTGTCCATGCAGGATGCTCAGATAATCCCAGGAAAAACCCCATCTTTACATCTAATACTAAATTTTTGCTCTGTTCCGGTTTACGGAACACTTTTTTTGCCGCATTTACTGAAATTTACTGTTATTGATCTAATATTCGTTAAATTAATTGATTAGACATTCTGATTTTCCGGAAATCCAAGGGGGCATATTTATGCATATGCATAAAATCTGGTGTTATGGCGGGAATAAACGTGAGAAAATTCTATTCAAGTCAGTATTTGTCATTGTTGCTTTCTTCCTTTTTCTGTCATCGGCCATTGCGGGAACCCAGGCGACATTTTATGTGTCACCGGATGGCAGCGATGATAATCCCGGAACAATAAGTGCGCCTTTTAAAACAATCACAGCGGCCCGGGATGCTGTGCGCAAGATAAACAGCAGCATGTCCGGAGACATAATTGTTTACCTCAGAGGCGGCACTTACAATGTAACAAGTCCAATAGCATTGAAGCCGCAGGATTCCGGGAAAAACGGATACAGGATTTACTACCGTGCCTATCCGGGTGAAACACCGGTTGTAAGCGGAGCCGTAAAAGTCACCGGGTGGACTCAGCACAGTGGAAACATCTACAAGGCTCCCCTGGACCGCTCCACTAAGCTGAGAAATTTGTATGTAAACGATATGAGAGCCTCTATGACCAGTAAAAGAGTCACGGCAAGAGGGGGGCAGGGTACTTATTCTGTAAGCTCTGGACAGGCCTCGTGGGCATGGGCAAGTGGCAGCAAGAGTGATGGTGTAAAGTATAATATATCGGATGTGCCGGCGATTGCCAGTAACAAGGATGATCTCGAAATTGTAAATGGTACTACCTGGAATGAAAATATTGCCTGTGTAAGGGATGTCATTACTACAAATGATAATTACAGGGCGCTGATGCTGCAGCAGCCTTATGGAGCGATAACACAGACTCCCGGCTGGGGTGCGGCATTTACAACAACTGGAAATCACACGATTTTCAATGCTTACGAGTTTCTGAATTCTCCCGGACAGTTCTACTTTGATAAAACCGCAAAAATGCTCTATTATTACCCTCGTCAGGGTGAAAATATGGCAACAGCGGATGTTCAGGCTCCTGTTGTTGAAATTCTGTTTGAAATTGCAGGTAACTCCACTACTGAACGGGTCGAGAATATAACCTTTGAAGGCATTACATTCGCACACACCGATTTCAATCTTTACCAGGTTGGCAATTCAAGGGGTAAGACAACTTGTCAGGGTGCAAATGGATACATTGCTTTTTATGGTGATCTTAACTGGCACACTACCAGATATGAAATTCTCGATGTAAATCCGGGAATGTTAACAGTGAGAAATGCCAAATCTATTGACTTTATCGGCAATGTGATAAAGCATGCAGGTGCTGATGGAATCAATATGGCTAATGATGTTGTAAGCTGCAATATTATCGGGAACTATATAACAGATATCACATCAAGTGGTATTACCATAGGTCATCCTCAGCATATAGATATCGGAGATGGTGGAACTTATGCAAAATACCCCCGGGGTGTAGAGGGCG
The DNA here is from genome assembly GCA_035382965.1 of Chitinispirillaceae bacterium. Classification (GTDB taxonomy): domain Bacteria; phylum Fibrobacterota; class Chitinivibrionia; order Chitinivibrionales; family Chitinispirillaceae; genus JAAYIG01. Next base: position 4,737 of record DAOTAZ010000018.1, read on the forward strand.
TATGTAAAGACATTACAATAAACAACAACCTTCTTTATGATATCAGTATGATTCCGGGATTTGGAGGATGTGCTGCCATAACAGCATACTTTACAGAATCACTCACAATTACCCATAACCATATCGAGCAAACAGCTTATAATGGTATCAATCTGGGATGGGGATGGAGAGAGTTTAAATCATCGACAACTGCAAAAAACAATACAGTCAGTTACAACCGGATAATAAACACCCTGAGGAGACTTCATGACAGTGGTGCTATCTATACGATAGGGCAGAATCCGGGAACAAACATCAATGAGAATTATGTCAGGGGAATTCCTGCTGCGACCAATGGCCCTACTTATGGGCTGCATAACGATGAGGGTAGCGCGTGGATAGTTGAAAATGATAATGTTCTGGACATCGATCCCAATGTCAAATATACCATCAACTGTGAGGATTTCGGCGAGAAACATCACCTGACAATCCTGCGAACATTCGCGACTGTAAACAAAATGGGTGTTAACCCTCCAAACAGCACAATAGATCCGATCCAGGTGCGTTCAGATGCTGTCTGGCCGGCAACCCAGTATACTTTTTGTGTCAATTCAGGGATTCAGGATCAATACAGGCATGTTTATCCGGCCAATTTTATAAAGACAGAAAACTATGTGTTCCCTGCAAGCTGTGAAGCTCCTGCTGGAAGTACCATAAAAATCCGCAGTACTGGAGATTCTTCGGCAACAGTCTGGTTTGCTCCATCAGGAACATCCAATTTTGCAGAGGGTCCCTCGATGACAAAGGCAGCGGGATATGACACGCTGATCAAGGTTCCGGATAGAAATGGGATTTATAAACTGTATGTTGTCAACAGCCAGGGAAAATCAGCCGAGTCGAGTGCATTGTTGAGAGTAAGCGGATCGTTATCACAGATTGAAGCAGAAAATTATACCTCACAATCAGGAATTCAGACCGAAACCTGCTCTGAGGGCGGGCTGAATATAGGGTATATCGAAAACGGAGATTATGCTGTTTACAGTAATGTCAATTTTGGCACAGGTTCCGAGGAATTTCAGGCCAGGGTAGCCAGCGGCGGCAGTGGCGGAAAAATTGAAATCAGGATTGACGGCAGCAATGGGACACTTATAGGAACCTGTCAGGTCAGTGGAACAGGTGGATGGCAGACATGGACAACAGTCTCTTGCAATATAAGCAAAGTGACAGGTAAGCATGATGTGTATCTGAAGTTCACAGGGGGGGATGGTTACCTTTTTAATCTAAACTGGTTCGAGTTTATCACAGGCTCAACTGCGATTGAAATGAGAAATATCAGTGAAATCAGCAGCTTCAGGACATTCTTATCAAAAGAAAAAATCGTTATCAGGCAGAAGGGAAAAGAAGTAGCATACAGTGTTTCGGTTTTGATGCCGGATGGGCGACTGGTAAAGAAAATTGATAAAGCATCCGGGACCTGCATTGTTCCGGTGAGGAACAGGGGACCTTATATCGTCATGATCAAATGCGAAGGACGTGTCAGAAAAAGCATTGTTTCGGGCTTTTAGGACGTGAATAATGATTGGCATTGAGTTATAATTTGAACTATAGAGGAAAAAAAAGGGAGAAAGAAGATGGGAGACAATTTATTCAAATTCAGTATTGCTGTATTACTGATGCTCTGTTTTTCGTACGGTTCTGCTTATTCCTCAGTTGACGGAAGTGTCGCAGAATTCTGGGAGCAGCAGTACCGTGAGATGCAGCAGGAAATAAATTTGTATAAAACTGCGGCAAAAAAAGCTTACAGAGAGAATGACCTTCTGGATGATAATGCTCAGATCCTGCCGGAAGATAAAACTCCAACCGATGTTGTAATGCGCCGTACCAGACTCCTTCTTCAGGACCTTAAGCGCCGGAGTAAATCGTCAAAATTTAATGAATATGAGAAAGAATTGAATGCGCTTCAGAGAGAACTCAGTTCCGCAGCGCTGGCGAAAACATCTGACAGTAACACAGATACAAAAGATCAGTTCATGAAAGTCAGTGCGCTGGCCAGAAAGATCGCTCTTGATAACCCGCTGCTTGATTTCGAAGATCTGCTCTTTATCGGATATGTGTTCCCCAATAATGAAGTACACATGTGTGATCAATACAACCCATGGAATATCAACATGGGTGGAGGCCTGTTTATACTGAAAAATTTCAAATCAAATCCGAATCTGGTAAATGTATTGCAGAATTCCAAGGTACAAGGCGGTACTTTCAACGGTTCAAACCTTTCAGGTGGTGCTTTTCTCTCTCCTGATCTCTCTTATGATGGAAAGACAATCCTTTTTGCCTGGTCGCCACCGAACAACAAATGTTACCACATTTTCAAAGTCAATATTGACGGATCGAATCTGGTGCAGCTTACCGATGGATCATCATCTGAGTTCAATTTCCTGCAAAATTCCAATCATAATGATTTTGATCCTATATGGCTTCCAAACGGCCGCATTGTTTTTATTTCCGACCGTCGTGGAGGGTACGGAAGGTGTCATACCAAAGGCAAACCAACCTTTACACTTCATTCGATGAAGGATGATGGTTCGGATATTATCTGTATCAGCTACCACGAAACCAATGAGTGGCATCCAAGTGTCGACAATGACGGGAAAATCGTTTACACACGCTGGGACTATGTTGATCGTGATGACTGCATAGCGCATCATATGTGGACTTGTTACCCTGATGGAAGGGATCCGCGGTCTTATCATGGGAACTATCCTCTCCCTTTACAGACAATTACAGGTTCGAACTGGAGAGACGGGAGGTGGGACAGGCCCTATGCGGAATACAATATCAGGGCGATACCGAATTCTTATAAGTACATCGCAACCGCATCGGGACATCACAGCTACACTTTCGGTGAACTTATCATGATTGATCCTTCAATCGAGGATGATGGAAAAGTTTCACAGGTGAGAAGAATAACAACAGCCTGGAACAACTGGCCTGATTTTGCCACAGGTCCCTATGGTACTGCATGGCCATTGAGCGAAGATTATTACCTTTGTAACAAAAACAACAGCATTATTCTGCGTGACAGGTGGGGTGGAGAACAGCTCATTTACTCAACAAATTCATGGCGGCCTATTGATCCCATACCTGTCAAGGCAAGGCAAAAACCTCCTGCTCTTGCAACTGCTACCTGGCAGGGAGAACGTAAAAACAGAGACGATCATTATCGGGCTACAATAAAGGTAAACGACGTTTATAACAGCGATATACCGCTTCCGGCCAATACGGTGATAAAGAAAATGAGAATCGTCCAGGTGTTCCCGAAGGAAACCAGGTTGATAAATGATCCAAGGAACGGTTATCCTGCCGAAGCGCTGGCCAGAATGTCACTGGGAACGGTTCCGGTTGAATCTGACGGCAGTGTTTATTGTGAAGCACCTGTAGGAAAGATTATTTATTTCCAGTTAATTGACGACAAGGGACTTGCGGTACATTCGATGCGCAGTGCTACATATGTTCATGAAGGTGAACAGATGGCATGTGTGGGATGTCATGAAAACAAATGGCAAGCGCCTCCCGGAGGTGCCAACAAGATAGCCTTTTTACGGCCTCCATCAAAACTGAACCCTGAAGCAGGAGGGGTTGAGCCGGTTAACTTTGCCCGTCTTGTAAAGCCGGTTTTTAACAACAAATGTGCACCTTGCCACAGGAGCAGAGGCAGAGGGCCGGATATGAGCTTTGGCAGCCTCAAGAGCTATGCGTTCTATTTTTGCGGTGATGGAAATCCGTATATCAATGGGGATATAGTTACTCCTGTAAAAGGTGGCTCACGAACCACTCCCGGCAAAGTCGGAGCTGCTTTTTCCAGACTTATCAATTACCTGAACCCGTCACATTACGATGTCTCTTTGACAGAAGAAGAGTATCAGAGGATAACTCTCTGGCTTGACTTGAATTCAATGGAACTGGGAGCGGATTACAGGGTCAATGATCAGAAAAACGGAACACTGGTCTGGCCGAGGATAGATCTGGATCCCTCAAATCCTCAGGGTGTTGAACTTGACCGTCCCTTGCCGGGTTCTGTGAGTGTACTGCGTGATAAGGAGATACAGAGAATAAAATTATTCAGAGATGGTTCAAGTTTGTCACTGACCGATCCTGAAAGGACATTCTGTGCTTTGTCATTGTTTGATATTTCAGGACGACTGGTTAAAAAGTGGAACTTCAATGATGAGGTGAACTCGATTCGACTTGACATGAAGGCGAACAATATCACAAAAGGTGTTTACATATTCAAACCAGAATATTCCGGTAGCTCAGCATCTGGTAATACAGTAAACACATCTGTGAAATTTATCGTCCATTGATAACAGAAAAAACGGCAAGCCAGGATGAAAAAATGAAAAAAATACGAAGCGGGCAGACAGTTTCCTTCTTATCGGCCATTTTTCTGCTGGCTGTTTCAATCTCAGCCAGAATAGACCGTATCGATATCTTTGACAAAGCCGGAAACAGTCTGCTTTTTGTGGAGTTTGAGTATGATGCAGATGGGAAAAATACCGGGCGTTCTGTATATGCTTCAGACAGCACTTTCCTGAGAAGGACAGTTTTTGTAAACGATAATACAGGAAAAAGAATCAGAGAGGTATCGTTTGATTTCAACAACGATACAATAGGCAGGACTGAATTTTCCACAATCGGTAATAAACCAGGTATTTCGGTATTTGATCAGTTTAAACTTGATCAATTCGGGGCGCCTGTCAGCTATTCGGCCAATGGTGAAAATTCATATGATATCTACCATAATGGCTCGGTCGTTTACAAAATGAGATACAGCTCCAATGCCGGCGGAGACCTCAGCCGCATTGAGGTATTAAGCCCGCAAAATGAGCTTTTGTATTATGCTTCTGTTTCTACACCTTCAAGTTCGGTGAAGGGGTATACAGGGGGCGCGACTGTAGTCCCGAAGATCACATTCTCCGCAAACCATTTTCATCTTTCGGCAGATTTCAACAGTGTTACAGATGTGAAGCTGTGTATATATGATTTATCCGGCAGGCTTGTGTCTGTTCCCTTCTCAAAGAGATTGAAACCCGGCCTGTTCAAGGGACAATTCAGTATTGATGAACCTGGAAGGCGATTACCCGGGGGAGTGTATATTGCCCGGCTCTATATCAATGATAAGGCATCAGCATCCACTCACAGGTTTATAAATAAAGCCGGGAGTCTGAGATGAGAAAAACATTTTACTCTATAATATGCCTGCTTTTGATGCAGCAGATTTGTTTTGCAGAGGATCCAAAGGAGATTGTGCCTCCCAGCCTGATATTTGAGCTTCTTGCACTCAATGGTGACCTTGAAACAGTTCAGAGACCACGATATCTTTCTCCTTCCTCGATGGAGGTTTCACCTGATGGCAAGTTCATATACATCGGGGCACGGACAGCCAAACAGGTGCTTGTTTTTTCTGTAAGTTCAAATTCCGTCACAAAATCTTTTCCTATGCCCAATGAACCTACAGGCATAGCTGTTTCTGGTGATGGTTCAAGGTTATATGTAACCTGTTCATCGGAGCGCTGGCCCAATGGCATGGTCTGTGTTGTAAATGTATCATCCGGAACGATTGAACAGCGGATTTCAGCAGGTCACATGGCACGGTCTCCGGTTTTAAGTCCTGATGGGGATATGCTTTACGTCTGCAACTGGATGGAAAATTCCATATCATTTATCAATGTCGTTTCAGCAAGGGAAGAGAAACGGGTACCGGCGATCAAGGAACCTTACTCAATGGCATTGTCTGGTGATGGAGCTTTTCTGCTGGTGGCAAATATGATTCCGGATGGAATTGCCACTGATACGGCGATGACCTGCAAAGTCTGTTTTATTGATACTAAGACAGGGTCCATTAAAAAGACATTGAGGCTGCCAACCGGAAGCCACTCCACAATGAACATCTGTCTGACACCTGACAAGAAGTATGCATTTATCCCGCATCTGATCGGCCGTGTCAGCCTTCCTGCTGTCACACTTGATCAGGGATGGGTGCATTCGAACAACCTCGCTATTATCGACATGGAAAAACAGGATCTGTACAATGATGTCGAACTTGATGACAACCGGCTGGGGTTTGCAAATCCATGGGATGTGGCTTGTACAGATGATGGAAAATGGCTGTGTGTTGCGCATGCAGGCTACGATGTGCTGACTGTTGTTGACATGCCTGCAATGTTTGAAAAGCTGAAAGGAAAGGGAGATGTTTCACATGAATTTACATTTATACAGGATTTGAAAAGAACGCTGGTATTAAGAGTTCGCAGTCCGCGTTCTGTCGCTGTAATCGGATCAAAGGCATATACGGTTGGTTACTTTTCGAATAGTATTGAATCTGTTGATCTGAATGCGGCAAGTCTCCTGCCGCAACTCCACGAGCTTGCTCCTGAGAAGGCTTTGACTGCAGAGCGAAAAGGTGAGAGCTATTTCTATGATGCCAATCTCTGTGTCGGACATTGGCAATCCTGTCATTCCTGTCATCCATTTACCCGTCCCGACGGACTCAACTGGATACTTTCCGACTCCTACCTGAATTCACCTAAAAATGCAAAAAGCATGCTTCATACGTTTCAGACTCCTCCGACAAACTGGACAGGCAGGCGTAACGATGCTTTTGAATCTGTCCGTGCCGGAATTCGACTTGAACTGCAGATTGACCCTTCAGCGGAAGTATCGCTGGCGCTGGATACTTTTCTTTTACGTCTTAAACCTGTTCCAAGTCCAAAGCTTGTGAAAGGGAGACTGAGTGAATCTGCACAAAGGGGCAGAGAGATTTATTATGATAGCAAAAAACTCGATTGTATCCATTGTCATCCCGCACCTCTGTTTACCAATCTTAAAAATGCAAATGCGGGTGTTGTAGACATCTATGACCCGCGAACAGAATGGGACACTCCATCCATAATAGAATGCTGGCGAACGGGACCCTATAATCACCTTGGATCCCATGAAACAATAGAGGAAATAGTCCTGCAGCCGGGTCATTCCAAAAATGTCAAAGCACTGACCTCTGAAGAGTTCAGGGATCTGATCGAATACATACTTTCACTGTAATAGAATCGGAGAGCCCAATGGCGCAGCTAAAAAGGTTTGCGGTTATTTTTTTTCTGAGTTTTTCAATGTTATTTGCTGAGGAAAAATCTGGGGTCAGTATTTCCGGATGGGGCTGGCTCACTATGGGTCAGGTGAAAGGATCGGAATATGAAAATATAATGGGGAATGTTGATTTCAGTGAAAAACCGCTTGGCGATTTTCAGGCTGGTGTGAAATTCACATCTCCTATGTTTTCGAGAACTGTCTGCAGACTTCATCTGATGAGTTCATTTATGTTCCCTGTGGTAAATATCTCCATGGGTGTAGACAACGCAGAACCGCTTCAGAAATCCTTTGCACTCTCTCTTCTTGAGGCATCTTTACAAACAAATTGGAGTGTCTCTGACAATGATACAGTGTCGGTAGAATTCGGATATTTTCCTGTTAAATATAATCCGGAAGCGATGAATCTGGGGGAGTATCTTTTCCGCAGCAATGCTTATCCCGCTCTTCTGGTAAGCGGATTTGAACAGGCTGACAAAGTAAAACTGGCTGGTGTCAGGACAGGCTATCTCAACCATGCATCATCGGGAACCTATAAGGTCGATCTTTATCTGAATACCGAAACCGACCTGTTCCCCACAATGGATTTATCTCTCTCAGGTATTCTCAGCTATAAGTGCCCGAAATCATTTATCGACCTCTCCGCAGGTATCTCATTTTTCCATCTTATACCGTTTGACGAAAAGAGAATTACACCTGCAAAAGACAAATCGTATACTACACAATCAGCATCTTTTATTGACTCCCTGACAGGGGACACCACCCATTACACATTCAGGGGTACAAAGGTCGCTGCACGTATAACCATCGATCCCAAGGTGTTTTTCAAAAGGGGAATTCTGGGGGAGAATGATCTTAAATTATATGCTGAATCTGCTGTTCTGGGGGTAAAAAATTATCCCGGATGGTATAATAACATAAGGGAGCGGATTCCGGTAATGTTCGGGTTCAATCTGCCGGCTTTTAAATTGCTTGATGTACTTGCTGTTGAGGTTGAATATTTTCCTTCACCATACCAGAACTCATTTCAGTTTATGTGGAAATCTAATTCACCTGTTCCTTATTTCAATACCTATGCGGGTATCGAGTATTATTCAGACTGGGAGCGAAAAACTGATGATGACTGGAAATGGTCTGTTTATGCATCGAAATCGATAGGGAAATTCCGGATCAGCGGGCAGATCGCAAGTGATCATATCTCAAGAGCACCTTACATGGTGGCAGGCAAAAAGGTCTACTCTGAAATCTGTCCGAGAACTGAAGACTGGTATTATATGCTTCGCTGTGGATTTTTCTTTTAATGGCAGAGGATTTAAGCATGCATACACTTGTCCAGAATGAGACCAGATTCTCCTGCAGCAGGTTTTCATCACCTGCAGGTTTGACGGAAATCTTTATCACTGTGAACAGCAGGGATGATATTTCCTTTGATGAAGCGCTTGAGGAACTGAGAGATGTGTATGCTTCTTTGTCGGATGATTTAAAGCTGGACAAAAACACTCTTCAGTTCACTCGTGTATATTTGAGTGATTACGCCAATGAATATCTACCTTTACTGAATTCTGATTTATACAGGATACTGCAGTCAGGAGTTGTTTCTGTAATTGAACAGAGGCCGATCTATGGTCCGGTATCACTTTTTTCCTACCATATCAAAGATGAAACCGGTTACCTTCGTAAATACAATGTAATTGCAGATCCGGAAAAAGAATTTCAGAAGATGTTAACAAATGGAAATTCCTACAGCCTTCTCTGGACAGCTAACAGCACAGGTGACGGGGCTGACAGTAAAACCCAGACAGAGAATCTATTTTCTGAGCTTTCAGCCAATGTCAGCAAATACAGGATGAGCCTGCGGGAAAACACTGTCCGTACCTGGATATATGTAAGAGATATTGATAATAACTACAAAGGGATGGTTGTTGCCCGCCGTGAATTATTCGATTCGATCGGATTAACGGACAAGACCAGGTACATTGCAAGCACCGGTATTGAAGGAAAGTCGGTAAACAGGAAAGCTCTTGTCACTCTTGATTCACTATCAATAGGTAATCTTAAAGAAGAGCAGATTATAAGAATGGAGGCTCTGGATAATCTGTCATCGACAATAGATTACGGGGTGACATTCGAGCGGGGTCTGCGGATCAGATTTGGCGACAGGTCTCATATGTATATTTCCGGAACGGCAAGTATTGACAACAGGGGTGAAATCCTTTATCCCGGAGATATAAGGGGACAGACAGAACGTACTATAGACAATATCGAAGCTCTGCTCAGGCCTCATGGGGCAACGATTGACGATATGCGTTATATAATTCTGTATGTCAGAAACAGAAAACATTATCAGTTCATACAGGATATACTACTGTCAAGGCTGCCGTCTGATATTCCTCTTATTTCCGTTGAAGGAGCAGTATGCCGTCCGGGATGGCTTATCGAAATGGAAGGTGTGGCCATAATAGATGATTCAAATGATTATCCTCCCTTTTTCTGATCTCCCGTTGTATGATGTAACTGTATGACCAATCTCCTCAAAAAAACAACGGGGTATATTGCTTCTGCAAAACTGAGTGTTACATGTCTTTTACTGATGGCTGTTATTGTTTTCTGGGGAACTCTTTACCAGTCATCGGAGGGACTCTTTGCGGCAAGGGAGCGGTTTTTTCAATCATGGTTTGTACTGACACGATTCAGTATACCTTTCCCAGGGATGAAGCTGATCTCACTGGCTCTTTTACTCAACGTGATATTCAGCTCTCTGAGGTTTTTTAAAAAGCCTTTAAAGTATTCCGGCCTTATACTTATTCATTCCGGTTTAGCATTGTTTCTAGCTGGAATCCTTTTTTCATCCAGATTTACACAGGAATACTATTTGCCGCTCCGGGAGGGTCAGGAAGTATCAAGTGCATATAGTACTGAACAATTTGAAATCGCCTCATTCAGGACAATATTTTCGCAGTCATCGTTTGTAATAGATTCAATTCCAGTGGCCAGCTTGAAAAAGGATCAGGAAATAGTATTTCCAAATACAGGTATGAAATTTAAAGTGAGAAGTGTCGGCAGAATAAAGGAATCTCACGATGGGCAGGAAAACATTCAGGGTTGTCAGGCTGCACTTATAATCGATGAATTATGTAATTTCAGGTTTGAAAAGGAAGTAGTGCTTAAGAGCAATGAACAGCCGTTTTCTTATATTTGTGGATTTGACACTGTGTTAGTTTCAATGCGTCATTCCGCGGTTCCATTACCTGTCAATTTGAAACTGATCGATTTCCATGGTAAGTTCTATCCAGGCACAAAAACACTCAAAAAGGTGGAGAGCCAGATTCTGGTCAGCAGTGATAAACTGGTCAGAGAAGTGAAAGTGTCGATGAACAAGCCATTCAGGCATGGATCGTATACTTTTTATCAGGCGTCATTTTCAAATGACGGAGGCAATGAGGCTGTCAATATTTCGGTTGTGTATAATCCATACCGCCTCTTCCCCTATACAGCAAGCATCCTCATGATCGCGGGGTTCATTATTCATCTTCTGCTTCTTGTCATCTGGAGAAGCAAATCTGAACCGGGGCATATCTCTGATGGAAAATAGACCTCTCTGCAGCAATCAATCTCTGCTGAAAACCGCTTTTATAATATTCCTGCTTTTTGCATGCGTTTTCTCAGAGGATGATTCGAAAATTGATTTCAGCAGGGCAGGCAGAATTATTGTTCTGGATGAGGGGCGGAAAATGCCTCTTCATTCGTATGCCCGGAAAAAGCTCATTCAGATATCCGGGCGCGGAAAAATTGGCGGTATGAGTGCACTGGAGTGGCTTCTGGAGCTCATGTTCAATCCCGGGAAAATTGACACCTTACAATGTTTCAGAATCATTAATCCGGAAACAGTGGATGCTCTTGGCATCGAGGGGCCGTATAAACGGCGTTATCGCTATACAGAACTGTACAATGCGCTTGGAAAATGCGAGCAGATTGCAATCTCCCTTTCAAAAAGAGAATTTTCTGAAATTCAGCCTTTTGAACGGGAAATTATGCAACTGTGGCATAATGTACAGGAATATAACGCACTGGGTTCAATGTTCAGTGCATTTGATCCTTTTGAAGCATTTACCATTTCAGACAGCGCACTGGCTTCATCGCTGCGGCTTCGGTTAAATCATCCCTATTCCTACAGCGAAATGATCCGGTTGTCTCATGTTTTTTCTGCTGCTATGGAGAATCTAAACAGTAAACAACTTGATTCATTGACAAGCGGTGAATCGGAACTGCTGAGGCTTGTCCGTACAATGCACGCACTGAGTTCACAGATGCAGAATGCTCCGCCGCCTATCATACATGTAAATGAAAATGGAAATGAGGAATGGTACAGTATCTGGGGATACCTTGGTAAATCTGGAAACAAGGCACTGAAAGACAATCAGGTCAGGTTACTTCTTCATATGAGAGCCGCATATCTGAACCGGGATGTCGCTTCTTTCGCTGACGCAGTCGATCATTTAACATCTGTAAAATACAAGGATTATCCTTTCCCTGGACTTGAAATTCTATATAACAGATTAAATCTGTTTTTCTGGGCCAGAATTCTTCTTGTACTGGCAATATTTGCTACTCTCTTTGGGATGTTTTATGGCCATAAATGGGCGGGGGTTGCCAGTCTCTTTTTAATCGGGTGTGGATGGCTGCTGCAGACTACAGGCTTAATTTTAAGGATATTCATACAGTTGCGCCCGCCGCTGGCAAGTCTGTATGAAACGTTTGTTTTTGTATCGTGGATAATTGTGATACTGGGCACAGGACTCGATCTGATTCAAAAACGTAACCTTGGTAAATTGATTGCATCGTGCGGAGGATTTTTATTTCTGGTAATATCAGGCAGGTATGCGGTTAATGGCGATACTTTCGGGGTTATTACCGCAGTATTGAATTCCAGCTTCTGGCTTACGATTCATATTGTGACGATTTCAACCGGATATGCAGGATTCCTTGCCTCCGGGCTGCTGGGACATATACATCTGATTCAGAGAGCATTGAAAACAGATAAAAAGGTTACACAATCAACATCTGAAGCAGTGTACATCTTTATGCTCCTCGGGCTTGCTTTTACGGTTGCTGGAACCATGTTAGGGGGAATGTGGGCGGATCAGGCCTGGGGAAGGTTCTGGGGGTGGGATCCAAAAGAAAACGGAGCCTTACTGATAATACTATGGGGTTCTGCAGTGGTTCATGCAAAAAGAGGAAAGATTATCGGGTCGGCTTTAACATCTGCATGCGCAGTAATCAGTATTCTTATGGTGATGCTTGCATGGATCGGTGTAAACCTTCTGGGTGTTGGCCTTCATTCCTATGGATTCACTTACTCAGGAATTGGTTTACTTGCCGGTGTTTTTGTTTTAGAATTCCTGTTTCTCGTATCGATGGGTTTTTTAAACAGGTCTTCTGAAAAGGAACCGGCCTGAGGTCCCATACCGGTGATTCTGAGCCCACTGATTTCAACAATCCTTCGGGAAGAAAATCATCTTAATTCGTAAAGAATAGGCTGCCGGTTTCCAAATCAATATGCGGCAAAGCATGAAAAATGCTTTGCCGTGAAATTGTAATCCGGATATTTCATTAATTGAAGACGCATATTCTGTACAGTTCTGAAACTCCATCCAATGTTATTTTTAACAGATAATAACCATTATGCAGACTCTTCTTTGGCAAACTGACCGATACTGCACCGGATGTGCTGTTTACTTTTCTGCTGAATACCCTTTGCCCGTCGATTGAAAAAAGATCAATTCTGACGTTTTTATTATGTTTATTAAAAATAAAGGAAAGGGTGGATGGACTAAACTGAATGTCGCGTACCAGTTTTGTGCCTGAGTTATGCGGTACTGTAGATCTGGCTTCAATTTTCACTGTGCCCGGATAGGTGATATCCGGTTTTGGTTGCGGAAGTTTCATGCCGTCGCCCAGGTAAAAACCTGTAAACGGCGGCTGATTATAGGCGACATTCTGCCAGGCAATGCTTACACGGTAGTGTGTATCATGCATCAGAGTATAGAGACGATGGGTTGTGGGAATTGTTGTAGTGTAGATCCGCAGCTCACTTCCTGTGGTGAAAATGACCTCTTCTCGCCAGTCGCCAAAGAGGTCTGCCTGGAGATTCGGGACCGCTTTGGTTCCATTGATTGTGGATACTCCTGATGTGCTTAGAAGTGTGCCTCCGCCGAATTTTGTAACTTTTGTACCTGCGAGAAATTCGCGCAAGAGATCCCCATCCCACCATATTACAAATGCCATCGATCCCGTTGAACCGGATATGGACTGTCCTTTGCAATTGTAAAGACCAACGCCTGTAGAGGCCCAGCATTCCATGCCTTTGTGAGCGGCTGTAATATCTGCTGCTGTTGCGCGTCCCACGTCACCGGTGCCTGGCTTTGACCACAGGACACCGCCATCTGCCTTGGATGGATCGCGCAGATCAGCACATCGGCCACTCTCGTGGCATGACCAGTACTCCAGACCAGGGCGGTCGGGATCGATATCAGACAAGGCGGCGGCATCTCCGTGTCCTACTCTTGATGTTCCGATAAACCTGCCATCATCGTCAATGGTGCAGGCCCCATACACTATTTCCTGTCGCCCATCGCCATCTACATCACCCACACTGAGATTATGGTTGCCCTGCCCCGCAGCTCTGCTGTTTCCTGATGCATTGGAGTCAAAGAACCAGCGCTCGGTCAGTTTGCCATTGCGCCAGTCAAGAGCCCAGAGACAAGTGCGTGTATAGTACCCGCGGCATGCCACAACGCTTGGATTAACACCATCAAGGTAAGCAACACAGGCTAGAAAACGGTCCACACGGTTGCCATAATTGTCCCCCCAGTTGGATACGTTCCCCCTTGGAGGTTTGTAACTGATAGTTGCGAGTTCAGCACCGGTTTTCCCGCTGAATATTGTAAAGTATTCCGGACCATCGAGAACATACCCCCCTGAATTGCGGTAATTGGCATTATCATTATCGGAAGCAGCAGGGCCGGTCCTTAAAAATGATCCGGTCCCGTCTTTTGTACCCGGAGCGGTTTTACATGCAATTTCAGCACTTCCGTCGCCATCCAGGTCGTAAACCATAAATTGTGTGTAGTGTTCACCCTCCCGGATATTAACCCCCAGATCGATTCTCCACATAAAAGTACCATCCAGTTTGTATGCAGTCAGTTTGACTTCTCCGGTTGTTCCGCTTTGTGAATTGTCTCTGGGAGACCTTTCCTCTTTGACCACAAGCTCGTACTGCCCATCACCGTCAAGATCACCGCAACTGGCATCACCGGCCCTGTACCCTGAAACATTTCTCAGTGGAATTCTGAGATAATTGGATGAAAGCACATGCTCGGCAGTGCTTGCTGCCTGCTCCTGCCCCCCGATAACTGCCCGTACTGAATACTCTCCGCTGCCGCTGCTGTTATCCTGGTAGCAGGTTGCATTTGTAATAGGAGTGGAATTGAGTCTGGTTGATCCT